>DASYJT010000365.1:0-6027 GCA_035996165.1 Acidimicrobiia bacterium | reverse complement strand
CGCTGACCTGCGGGTTGCCGGGAGGTGACCGAATCGCAAACGTGTGATTCCCCACAGAGTTATCCACAGCCTGTGGGGAAGTCGTCGGGATCGGCAGTCCCGGCCAGACCGAAGTACCGTCGCCTCGCATGGCCATTGGGCCCTCCGGCGAATCCTCGACAGTCGCGGTGCACCAGGCGACCGGGATGATCGCCGCCCAAGTCGGCTGCGACGTGGCCGAGGCGTTCCACCGGCTGACGATCCGGGCGGCGGCGACCGGCCAGACCCGCCACGAGCTGGCGCTCGATGTCCTCGACCGCGTGGTCCGCTTCCACCGCTGACCGGGCGCGCTGAAAGCGCCGGAGTCGCTACTCCACGGGGGTGACGAGGACCATCGGTTCGCGGCAGTGCCGGGGCGCCTCGGGCATGTCGCCTTCGGGCGCCGCGAACAGCACGAGTTGGGCGCCGCACACGATGCAGCGGTACCGGTAGTCGACGTCTTCGAGGGGGATCGCCGACGGGTCGGGCGGCGGTTCCGACTTCGAGAAGCCGGCGATGCTGCGCGCGCCCCACAGATAGATCAGCACCGCGGCGACCGCCGCCGCGAGCACCTTGAATCCGAACCAGACGACGTCCATATCGACGTCGATGGTACGCCCGGACGCGAACGCTTCTACAAGCGCTCGATACCTACAGGCGCTCGATAATCGTCGCGTTGGCCATGCCGCCGCCTTCGCACATCGTCTGCAGGCCGTAACGGCCGCCCGTGCGCTCGAGCTCGTTGAGCAACGTGGTCATGAGTCGCGTGCCCGAGGCGCCGAGCGGGTGGCCGAGGGCGATCGCGCCGCCGTTGACGTTCACCTTCGACATGTCGGGGTGGTGCTCCTTCTCCCACGACAGCACCACGGGCGCGAACGCCTCGTTGATCTCAACGAGGTCGATCTCGTCGAGCGTCATCTTCGCCCGCTCGAGCACCTTCGTCGTGGCCGGGATCGGACCCGTCAACATCATCACAGGGTCGACACCCGCCAGCGCGAACGTGTGGAACCGGGCGCGAGGCTTGAGCCCGAGCTGGTTCGCCTTCTCTTCGCTCATGATCAACACGGCGGCCGCGCCGTCGGTGATCTGCGAGGAGTTCGCGGCCGTCACGACGCCGTCGGGCTTGAATGCGGGCTTCAGCTTGGCGAGCGTCTCCATCGACGAGTCGGGCCGGATGCCCTCGTCCTGGTTCACGACCTCGTCGCCGGACTCGCCGGGCACGGTGATCGGGAGGATCTCCCGATCGAAGCGGCCTTCCTCACGGGCGCGCGCCGCGCGCAGGTGCGACTGCACCGAGAACGCGTCGTTATCGTCGCGGGAGATGCCCCACTTCTCGGCGATCAACTCCGCGGAGATGCCCTGCGGCACGAGGTTCGGGTAGCGGGTCGTCATCATCGAGCCGAAGGGGAAGCCGTACTTGCCGTCGGCCACCGACGCTCCCATCGGGACCCGAGTCATGCTCTCGACCCCGGCCGCGATCACGATGTCGTACGCGCCGGCGATCACGCCTTGGGCCGCGAAGTGCGCGGCCTGCTGCGACGAACCGCACTGGCGGTCGATGGTCGTGCCGACGGTGGTCTCGGGGAAACCGGCCGCGAGGGCCGCATTGCGACCGACGTTGATGCCCTGCTCGCCGACCTGCATGACGCAACCCATGATCACGTCTTCCACGAGCGCGGGGTCGACACCGGTGCGCTCGACGATCGCCTGCAGCACATGCGCGACCAGGTCGACGGGGTGAACGTCCTTGAGCTTGCCGTTGCGGCGCCCGAGCGGCGTACGCAGGGCGTCGACTATCACAGCGGTCGGCATGGGAGCCTCCAAAATCGTGCGATCAGAACTTGACCGATGGGTCAAGTTTCGCGGCAGCGAGCGCCGAGGTCAAACCGGGTCTGCTTCACTGTGATTCCCATGCAACGACTCCTCCTGCTCCGCCACGGCGAGTCGACGTGGAACGTGGAGCACCGTTGGCAGGGCTGGCTCGATGCCCCGCTCACCACGGATGGCGAGTTGCAGGCCGCGGCCCGGGCGCGGAGCCTCGCCCACGACAGCTTTGCGCCTCGAGTCATCTACACCTCCGACCTCGAGCGCGCGACCCGGACCGCGGAGATCATCGCCGCGCACGTGGAGTCGCCGGTGATCGCCGACGCGGCCTTTCGCGAGCGCAACGGCGGCGAGTGGCAGGGACACACCGGCACCGAGATCGACGAACGCTGGCCGGGCATGCGCGACGCATGGCGCCGGGGCGAGCTGACCGCGCCGCCCGGTGGTGAGGAGGACGTCGACGTGCTCGCCCGCTTCGACGAGGGGCTCGCGCGCGTCCTCGCCCATGCCGGGTCCGGGATCGCGTGCATCGTCACGCACCACGGAATGTTGCGCATCGTCGCCCGGCGCGCCGGCGTCGACGTGCACGCGGTGATCCCGAATCTCGGCGGATTCTGGTTCGACGTCGTCAACGGCTCGTTGGCCAATCCCGAAACCTTGGACTGACGGCCATGCGCGCGAAATTCGGTGCGGCCGTCGCGATCGTCGCCGCGCTGTCGACCGCGTGCGGCGGCAGCACCGCGAAGCCCACGCGCGCGCTCGATGTGATCACCGTCCCGAAAACGATCTCCGTCACGAGCGCGGCGTTCGCCGACGCGCACGCGATCCCGCGCGCGAATTCGTGCGACGGGACGGGAACGCCGCCGCCGATCGCATGGGGTGCGGTTCCCGCGGAGACCAAGACCGTCGCCGTCGTGGTCGACGACCCCGACGCGTCCGCCGTCAAGGACGGGAGCTTCCTGCACTGGATCGTCATCGGCCTGCCCCCGAAGCCGGGCTCGGTGCCGAGCACGGCGGCGGGCGTCAGCGAGCTCGACAACGCGGCCGGGACCAGGGGCTGGACGCCGCCGTGCCCGCCGGCAGGAAGCACCCACCACTACCGGTTCTCCGTCTACGCGCTACGCGACTACGTCTGTGCCGACAACGGCGACGCGTCGAACGGACCGGGCTGCGCGGCGCCGAGCTCGAGCCAGGCGCTCGGGCAGATCAGGGACGCGGCAATCGCGAAAGGCCTGCTCACCGGCACCTACAGCCGCTGACTGGCGCACCTACCGCGTAGGCTACGGACGATGGCGACGCCGAAGAAGCGCGGCCCGAAGGGCGGCACTTCAACCTCGAACTTCGGTGTCGGCAAGCGTGAGAGTCACGATGCGTCGGCGTTCTACGAACGGTTCGAGGCGCCAACGGTCTCCGGCGACGACGAGGTGCCCGCGCCGTACGTGATCGACACGCCGTTCGTCGAAGGCGACGCGCGCGACATGCACACCGTCCTCGACAACTCGGTCGCCCTCGTCGTCACGTCGCCGCCGTACTTCGCGGGGAAGCAGTACGAGGAGGAGCTCGAGCGCGAAGGCGTTCCTTCGTCGTACCTCGAGTACCTCGACATGCTGCGCAGCGTCTTCGCCGAATGCGCGCGCAAGCTCGAACCGGGTGGGCGCATCGCAGTCAACGTTGCGAACCTGGGACGCAAGCCGTACCGCAGTCTCTCGGCCGACGTGATCCACATACTGCAAGACGATCTGAAACTGTTGCTGCGCGGCGAGGTGATCTGGCGCAAGGGCGAAGGCGCCGCCGGCAACTGTGCGTGGGGATCGTTCCGCAAACCCGCGAATCCCGTCGTGCGCGACATCACCGAACGCGTGATCATCGCGAGCAAGGGCCGCTTCGACCGGGCCAAGGGCGGACCCGAGCGCGAAGTGTTGGGCCTCCCGTCGGAGAGCACGATCGACGCCGACGAGTTCATGGCCGCCACGCTCGACGTCTGGGACATCCCGCCCGAGAGCGCGCGCCGCGTCTCGCATCCCGCCCCGTTTCCCGTCGAGCTCCCCGAGCGCCTGATCCGGCTCTACACGTACGCCAACGATCTCGTGCTCGATCCCTTCATGGGTTCGGGCTCCACTCTGGTCGCAGCGGCGCGGCTCGATCGCCGATACGTCGGTTACGACCTCGACCCCACCTACGTCGACATCGCGCGGCTGCGCGTTCGCGACGAAGGAGCGACGACGGCGTCGACCGAGGCCGCGGTCGACGCGCCGGAGCCGGAGCCCGCGGGAGACAGTGTCGACTTCCAGGCGCGCGCGTCGCGCGAGGGCAAGGCCGCTCAGGCGCTGGCGGCGGAGTTGCTGGAAGAGACCGGGTTCACGATCGTCGCCAAGAACCAGCGCGTCCGCGGAACGGGCGTCGTCATCAACTTCATCGCGACCGACGCGGCCGGAGTGGAGTGGTACTTCGACGTGTCGGGCGCGTTCACCAGCACACGCGGCGGGCTCCTGCGCACCGACACGGTGTGGAAGTCGCTCGGGCGGGCCCACGTTCTCGCCCAGAACGTCGAGGGCCGGATCGTGTTCCTCACGTCGCATCTGCCGCGCAAGGGCAGCGAAGGCGACGTCGCGCTGCGCAAGTCCGAAGACATCGTGTTCGACGTGATCGAGATGCGTTCGTCCGCCGGCTACGAGAAGCTACGCAAGTACGCGGCAGGTGGTACCACGTAGTGGCCGATCTCCGGACGACCATCACGGAGGTCGTCACCGGGCTCGGGACGCTGGGTTACGACGACGTCGAAGCCGCGCTGGTTGCCGCCCCGGGCGCGTTGCTGAACGTCGAACCCTCCGACTACGACGCGCTCTTGCGCGCGTGGAAGGAACGTCGGCACGCCGACATCTTCACCGCCGCGCTCATGAACGGCCGCGCGTTCCTCGCGTCACGCGACGGGTTACGCGGTCGCGTGCCGATCGTCGTCGAGTGGAAGGGTGCGCACCGCGCACCCGGTGACGAAGTCGTACCTGCCGACCTGCGCATCGATCACGTCTATCTGGTCAGCTGCAAATACCTGTCGAAGATCGTCGTGAACGCGTCGCCCCATCATCTGTTCGACCGGCTCCTGGCCGGCGGGCACGGCCGGCGGGGAGCCGACTGGTTCGGCGAGGTCGCGCCCGTCGAGCACGCGCGCCTCTACGCGGCGGTGCGCGTGGCGTTGGGAAGCGAACTGCCGGAATCGATGGATGCACTCGACACCCGGCAACGGCGCGACCTCGGGCACCGGTTGAACGCGGGCTGGCCGGGCGACACGATCGAGCACTACCAGTCGATGGTCGCGTGCGTCGCCGACGTGTCGGCGCAGCGCTGGCGCGCCGCGATCGCCGCCGACGCGGAATCGATGTTGTGGCGGCTGCTGCGCATCGGGAGCGCGCCCTACTTCGTGCTCGGCTCGTCGCCTTCCGGATTCCTGCGGCTCCGGATCGCGACGCCGTGGGACTGGCGCAACGAGTTCGAGCTCCGTACGTTCGTCATCGAGCCGCGCCCGGGCGGGCAACCGATGGTCAATTGGCGCGCGTCGGTGCGAGGACGCCGGTCACGCGGGGAACGCCTCGTCGAAGGTCACGTCGAGATCAGGTGGAGTCACGGCCGGTTCGCGGGCCGACCCGAGGCGAAGGTGTACCTCGACACCCCGCACGCCGAGGTCCCCGGCTACTTCGCGCTGGCGTGACGAGCGCTTACGGGCTCGTGGTGTAGATGTCGCTGTCGTAGCCGGTGATGCGGCGCACGTTCCGTGTGAGCGCGCTCCGCCCGTCCGTACTCTCGGGCCGCACCTCGACTCCCGGTCGGAGGTGGGCGCCGACCTGTTGCGCAAGCACGATCAGGGCGCCCATCGCTACTACGGCGACCCCGGCAACCGGGCCGAGGCCGTACACCGTGCGGGCATCGAGAGCGCGGTGCACGACGAGGAATGCTGCTCCCGCCGCCAATGCCAGCGCGCGCCCGATTTCACGGCCGCCCGCCGCCGTGCGACCCAATCGACCGAAACACCCACAGGGCACGCTGCGCTGCACCGCGCGCGTCAGCGCGAGCAGGAAACCGACGCACGCGAGGAGCATCCCGCACGCGAACACGAATCCCGGCGTGCCGCGGAACGCGATCACTCCGGCGCCGACCACCAACTCGCCGCCACCCACGACGATCGCCAGG
>DASYJT010000364.1:0-1885 GCA_035996165.1 Acidimicrobiia bacterium | reverse complement strand
TAACATCGCCCCGTGACGGTGGCGTTCATTCCCAGCCCGAAGCACGGAATCGTGCACATCGGCCCGCTCCCGTTGCACGCGTACGGGCTCATGCTGGCGATCGGTGTGCTCGTCGCAACGAAAGTCGCGGAGGCACGCTGGACGCGGTCCGGCCGCGACGCGCGGGAGTTCAGCGCGATCGTCGTCCCCGTCGTCATCGCGGGTGTCATCGGCGCGCGCATCTATCACTTGTTCACCGGCTACAGCTGGAACGCCGGTGGCATCGTCGGCGCATTCGAGATCTGGAAGGGCGGTCTGTCGATCTGGGGAGCGGTCGCCGGTGGCCTCGTCGCCGCACTCTTCTTGGCCCGCCGCCGTCATCTCGACGCACTCGTGCTCATGGATGCGATCGCGCCCGGCGTCGTGCTCGCGCAAGCCATCGGCAGGTGGGGCAACTATTTCAACCAGGAGCTCTTCGGACGGCCGACGACGCTGCCGTGGGGCCTCGAGATCGACCTTGCGCACCGACCCCCCGGCTACACGCAGTTCGCGACGTTTCACCCGACATTCCTCTACGAGTCCTTGTGGTGTCTCTTCGTGTTCGCCACCATCTTGTTCGTCGAGCACCGCCGCGGATTGAAGCGCGGTCAGGTATTCGCCCTGTACGTGGCCATGTACACGTTCGGCCGGATCTGGTTCGAAGCGCTGCGGATCGATGACGCGAGCAAGATCTTCGGCGTGCGCTTCAACCTGCTGCTCTCCGCGGTGCTGTGCGTGTTCGGCGTCGCGTGGTTTGTCTGGCTCGGTCGCAGACCGGCGCCCCCCGAGTCCGATCCGGAGCCGGCATCGGGGAAAACCCCGATAGAGATGGACGCTCCACCCCAATAGGGTGGCGTCCGTGACAACCACAATTCCCCCCACAACAGCGGTTGCCGCGCGCGCGGTCGAGGCGTCGAAGATCTACGGCAAGGGCGACACCCAGGTGCGCGCCCTCGACTCGATCGACGTCGAGTTCCCCCAGGCGCAGTACACGGCGATCATGGGCCCGTCCGGCTCCGGCAAGTCCACACTCCTGCACTGTCTCGCGGGGCTCGACACGCTGACCAGTGGGCACGTCTACCTCGGCGACATCGACCTCAGCACGCTCTCCGACAAGGACGTCACGCGCGTTCGCCGCGATCGCGTGGGCTTCATCTTCCAGACGTTCAACCTGCTGCCCACGCTCACCGCGATCGAGAACATCACGCTCCCGATGTCGCTCGCCGGCAAGAAGCCCGACCAGGCGTGGCTCGACCGGATCGTCGACACCGTCGGCCTGCGCGATCGGCTCTCGCACCGGCCGTCGGAACTGTCGGGCGGTCAACAGCAGCGCGTCGCCGTTGCGCGCGCGCTCGTGACGAGACCGGAGATCATCTTTGCCGACGAACCCACGGGCAACCTCGACTCGCGCGCCAGCGCCGAGATTCTCGGCTTCATGCAACGAGCGGTGCAGGAGTTCGGACAAACCATCGTGATGGTCACGCACGATCCCATCTCGGCGTCGTACTCGAACCGGGTCGTGTTCCTCGCCGACGGTCGCATCGTCGACGAGCTGAACGACCCGACCGCCGATGCGGTTCTCGGCAAGATGCGCAACCTCGGAGCCGAGTAGCCAATGTGGAAGGTCACTCTGAAGGGGTTGGCCGGGCACAAGCTCCGGTTCGTGCTCACCGGCCTCGCCGTCATCCTGGGCGTGTCGTTCATCGCGGGCACGCTCGTCCTGACCGCCACGATCCAGAAGACCTTCGACGACCTCTTCGCCAACATCAACCGTGGCACCGACGCGGCCGTGCGCGCGCCCAAGGCGCTGGCGGGCGACTTCGGTGGCGACCTGCGCCCGAATGTCCCCGGGTCGCTCGTCAGCATC
>DASYJT010000363.1:0-10677 GCA_035996165.1 Acidimicrobiia bacterium | reverse complement strand
TCTTCGATCTCGCCCAGCGTCGCCATCCCCGTCGACAGGATCAGCGGACGCCTGCACGCGGCCGCGTAACGGATGAACGGGAGGTCGACCAGCTCGAAGGAAGCGATCTTGAACGCACCGACGTCGAGCGCGTCGAGCTCGTCGACGGCCTGGCGGTCGAACGGCGACGACATGAACTCGATCCCGCGCTCGCGGCAGTGCTCGGCGAGGATCGGCTGCCATTCGCGCGGCAGCGCGATCTCGTCGAGCAGCTCGTGCGCGGGCTTGGCGGCGAGCTCGTCGTCGAGGAAGTCGAAGCGGGGGGTCTTCGTGGAGTAGAGGGTCCGGCCCGAGTAGGTCTGGAACTTCACCGCGTCGGCACCGGCCTCGGCCGCGACGTCGATGAGCTTGCGGGCGATGCCGAGGTCGCGGTTGTGGTTGGAGCCCGCCTCCGCGATCACGTAGCAGGGGCGGCCCGGCCCGACCTCGCGACCGCTCACCGTGATGCCGCTCACCGTGGTGTTCACCAACTCAGATCGGCCGGGAAGCCGCCGAATTGAGACGTGTGATCCCGTATGGCCGCCAACTCGTCGAAGCCGACGACATCGATGCCGTCACCGCCGTGCTCCGCGGTGACTGGCTGACCGGCGGGCCCGCGATCGAGGACTTCGAGCGGGCGGTGTGCGAGCACACCGGCGCTTCGCACGCAGTCGCGTTCGCGAACGGGACGGCGGCCCTGCACGGAGCACTCTCCGTGGCCGGGATCGGTCCCGGCGACCGCGTGGTGACGTCGCCCCTCTCGTTCGTCGCCAGCGCGAACTGCGCCCGCTATGTCGGCGCGTCGGCCGATTTCGTCGACATCGATCCGAAGACCCTGAACCTCGACCCGGCCGCCGTCGGTCCGTGCGACGCGTTGGTCGCGGTGCACTACGCCGGCCTCCCGGTCGACCTGTCGGCGCTGACGACGCGGCCGCGCGTGATCGTCGAGGACGCGGCGCACGCGCTCGGAGCGTCGACACCTGACGGCCCGGTCGGCAACTGCGCCCGCTCCGACATGTGCACGTTCTCGTTCCATCCGGTCAAGGCCGTCACGACCGGCGAAGGCGGCGCGGTGACGACGAACTCGGATGACCTCGCGGAAGCGTTGCGCCGGTTCCGTTCGCACGGAACGGTCCGCCGCCCCGACCTCGGCGGCTGGTACTACGACGTCGAGACGCTCGGATTCAACTACCGGCTCACCGACATGCAGGCCGCGTTGGGAACGAGCCAGCTGCGCAAGCTCGAGCGGTTCGTCGAACGGCGCAACGAGCTGGCCGAGCGTTACCGGGAAATCCTCGCGTCGGTGCCGATCGACCTGCCCCCGGCCGCGCCGCCCGGCGTCCGCCACGCATACCACCTCTTCGCGGTGCAGGTTCCGCAACGACGCGCCGTGTACGACGCGATGCAGGCCGCGAACATCGGGGTACAGGTCCACTACGTGCCCATCTACAAGCATCCGTTGTACGCCGACACGGGGCGCACCGGTGCCGACTTCCCCGAGACCGAGCGCGCGTACGACGGGCTGTTGTCGTTGCCGCTGTTCCCGGCGCTGACCGACCGCGACCAGGATCGCGTCGTCGACGTCTTGTCCCGATGCCTCGCCTGATCGCAGTCGTCCAGGCCCGGACGGGCTCGACCCGTCTCCCGCGCAAGGTGCTGCGCGACCTCGGTGGTCGCCCGGTCCTCGCGTGGGTCGTGGCCGCGGCGCGCGACAGCCGGGTGTGCGACGAGATCGTGGTCGCGACGACGACTTCGCCCGACGACGACGCGGTGGCAACGCTCGCGACCGAGCTGCGCGCGCACGTCGTACGCGGGCCGGTCGACGACGTGTTGACCCGTTACCTGATGGCGATCGACGCGGTGGGCGGTGCGCCCGGCGACGCCGTGATCCGGCTCACCGCCGACTGCCCGCTCCTCGATCCGCACGTCATCGCGCTGTGCGGGAACCGTTTCGTACCCGACCGGGTCGACTACGTGACGACCGACCACGACTTCACCGTTGCCCACGGTTTCGATGTGGAGGTCGTATCGGTCGACACGTTGCGGCGCATCGACGCGGTCGCGACGGGCGCCGATCGCGCGCACGTCACGTCGTACGTCACGTTCCGTCCCGACGAGTTCCGGGTGGCGACGGTCGCGCTCGATCCGTCGAGTGTGGATCTACGGGTAACGCTCGACGAGCCCGCCGACGCCGAGCTGCTCGACGCGATCGTCGACGAGCTGGGCGACCGGGCGAACGACTGGCGAGAGGTGGTTGCGCTGCTGCGGGCTCGGCCCGACCTCGTGGCGATCAACGCCCACGTCGACGTGAAACCCCTCGCCGCCGGCTGACCGCCGCCGCGTTCAGGCGCGTCGTGCGCTCCCCGCATCCGGTCTGGTAGGCCGGACGTATGACGACACATTCCGACGACGGTGCGATCGCGTTCATCTGCGCGATGCCGATCGAGCTCGCGCCGTTGGTGCGCATGCTCTCGCTCACCGAGACCGCGGTGAACGACACGCAGGTGCACACGGGAACGCTCGACGGCCGTCCGGTCGTCGCGATCGTCACGGGCATGGGAACGCAACTCGCGACCGCAGGAACCACGCGGCTGCTCGCCGCGATGAACGTGCGCTGGGTGCTGGTCGTCGGCATCACGGGCGCGCTCGAGAGCGAGACGCCGATCGGCACGCTCGTGTGGCCGGAGATCGTGCTCAACAGCGAGACCGGGAGCGAGTTCCGCCCGACGCCGCTGGGTGATCGGGTGCCCCACGGAACCATGTGGACCACGAACGGGTTGACGACGAACACCGACCAGCTCGCGCGCCTACGCGCCGACGGCGTCGTCTCGCTCGACATGGAGACGGCTGCCATCGCCGAGGTGTGCGAGGCGCGCGGGATCCCGTGGGCCGTGTTCCGCGTGATCTCCGACCGCGCCAACGACGGCAGCGTCGACGAGGAGATCTTCCACCTGAGCAATCAGGACGGGACGCCGAACATGCCGGCGATCGAGAAGTACATGGCCGAGCACCCCGAGCGCCTACCGCTCATGGCGCAGATGGCGCAGAACGCCGAGCTCGCGACGCGCACCGCAGCCGAAGCCGCGATCGCGGCCTGCGCCCTGCTGCCCTGAACGAACCGCTGCCCTGAACGAACTGGGCCGCGCTACGCGGCGCTGGCGGCGACGACTGCTACGGCTTCGAGGATGCCGGCGACGTCTTCCTCGCCGCGCTCCTCGGCTTCGGCCGCGAGGCCCTCGAGCACCGGGAGCGGCACGAGGGAGACCACGACGTCGGTGGTCAGCGCGTCGGCGCTCTCGAGCGACAGGCCGTGCACCAACACCGCGTAGGCCTCCCCGCGCGCTCCGCCCTGGAACAGCACGGACGCGATCGACAACGAACGGGCGGGAGTCGTCGCACCGGCGACCACCATCGCCTCCGCCAGCATCGGTGCCAACGCCCAGAGCTCCTGCAACGGCGCGACGAGCTCGTCGTCGGCGAGCGCGGTCGTCGCCTGCGTGACGGCGCCCTTGGCCCGGTTGTCGCCGAACGACGCGTGCGCGAGCGCGGCGGCCCGAATGCGCTCGCCGGGGTCGACCGACGCGTCCTCGGCGCGGTCGAGCAGCGGGCACAGCCGGCCCATACCCGTCGCACGGATGCGCGCCGACCATTCCAACGCCCGCATGCTCTCGAGCTTCGCCGCGAACGACGGCACGAGCGCGAGCACCCGGGCGTCGCCGTAGTTGCGCACCCAGATCAACTCCGCGATCCGGTCGACGCCCGAAGGCGCCGAACCGCGCAGTGAAGCCAAGACCTCGAGCACGCGGTCGTCGGGGATTCGCTCGACGAACGCGCTCGGGTCGAAATCGGTCTCTGCGCACAATCGTGCGAATGCGTCCCACACGTCGGGCGCGAACGGGTCGGCGTCGAACGCGGCCAACACTTCGGCCGTCGCCTGCTCCGACGCGCCGTCGAGATACATCACGTGGGCCCGGGCGATGCGCGCCGACGTCACCGACATCGGGAACCAGCGATCGGTCGGGTCGGTCACCCCGTCGAGCAGCGTACGAGCCGCCTCGACCTCACCGAGCTGCAGGTGTGCCGCCGCGTCGAGGAGATCACCGAGGTCGGGCCGTTCCGAGTTCTCCCGTACGACCGCCGCCCACACGCTGACCTCCCACGGGCGTCCGCGCCCGAGAAGGATCCCGGCGACGAACGCCGCCGCCGAGCCGCGAACGGTCGCGTCGTCGGCGCTGTCGGCCGCGATCTGGAACCAGTCGAGCGCTTCTTCTTCTCGCAAGCGCGCCAGGAAGGTGCGCGCGCGGTCGAAGGCTTCGTTGCCGGAGGGGGTGACGTCGTCAGGAAGAGGCACGAGGTTTCGATCGGCACCACTTCGACCGATTCAAGCCCCACGCGCCCCGCGCTTCGCCGCGAATCGCGCCGCGACAAAGAGATCGGACAGCTCAAGTGTCCGGCGCGTCCGCCGATCTTGAGCACGGTTCACCAAGGGCGGAGCAGGGACGTTCCGCCTTCGCGTTGCCAGGACGGTCGCAGAGCAAGGCCAGCTCGTGCTCGACCTCACGATGCAAGCGATCCAGACCTCACTCGACGGTCTCGCCGCGCGCCAACGCATCTCCGCGCAGAACCTCGCGAACTCCGAGACGCCCGGCTACACCGCCCAGACGGTCAACTTCGAGGACAGCCTCAGCGCCGCGATCTCGAGCGGAGACCCGGCGCAGGCGCAGATCTCGACGGCCGCCACCTCCGACCCCGCGAACGTCAACGGCAACAACGTGTCGGTCGACACCGAGACCATCTCGATGATCGACACCGGGCTGAAGTACCAGCTCGCGACGCAGGAGATGAACAACAAGTTCCGCATTCTCCACGACTCGATGAGGAACGACCTCTGATGAGCTCCCTTTTCCCCACGTTCGACATCGCGTCGTCGGCACTCACGACGCACCGGATCTGGATGAACGCGATCGCCGACAACATCGCGAACGTCAACACGGTGAAGCCGATGAGCGGGGCCGCGTACCAAGAGAAGTTCATCGTCGCCCAGGAGATCCCGAGCGCACCGGGACAACCGGTCGGCGTCGGCGGCGGCGTCCAGCCGGTCGCCGTGCAGTACGGGGATGCGACCGGAATGGTCACGTACGACCCGACCAACCCCCTGGCCGACAAGAACGGCCTCGTGCGGCGGCCGTCGGAGAACCTCGGCGACCAGATGACGAACCTCATCATCGCTCAGCGCGGTTACCAGTTGAACCTGGCGGTCATCGACCGGGCGAAGTCGTCGTATCAGCAGGCACTCGACATCAACGGGCGGTAGCTATGGCAGTCACACCTATCAGCGGACTCATGAGCGCGGCCGGCGTCGGGTCGATCGCGCCCGTCACGCCTTCGACCACCGCGGCCGCCGACGCGACGAACTCGACCGGTCAGGTCGGCAACACGTTCTCGCAGGCGCTCGACCAGTTGCAGGGAACCCAGACCGCGGCCGACTCGCTCGCCCAGGCCGCCGCCACCGGCAGCCTCACCGACATTCACAACTACACGATCGCCGCCACCGAGGCGTCGCTCACCACCCAGCTCACCGTCGCCGTACGTGACCGTGCGGTCGAGTCGTTCAACGAGATCATGAGGATGCAGGTCTGATGCCGGTCGTAGACGTCGATCGTCTGAAGGAACAGGGTCGCCGCTTCGTCGACGGATTCACGCCGGGCCAAAAGGCCATGACGATCCTCGGCGTCGTCGCGGTCGTGCTCGCGGGGATGACGTTCATGAAGTGGGCGTCGAAGCCCGACATGGCGCCGCTCTACACCGGCTTGAGCTCACAGGACGCGGGCGCGGTCACCACCGCGCTCGACGCCCAACACGTCAAGTACACGATCAGTGGCGGCGGCGGCACGATCATGGTGCCGCGCAAGGACGTCGACAAGACGCGCATCGGTCTCAGCTCGAAGAACATTCCCGCCGGGGGCGACTCGTTCGTGCTGCTCGACAAGCAGGGCATCACCACCGACCAGTTCACGCGCAACATCGCCTACCAGCGCGCGCTTCAAGGCGAGCTCGCGAAGGCGATCGAGTCGATCGACTCGGTCGCGACCGCGACGGTGACGCTGACGATCCCGCAACAGACGGTGTTCGTGGGCGCGTCCGAGGACAAGCCGACCGCGGCGGTGCTCGTGAAGACCACGGGCGGCTCGATGTCGGCGGACGCGGTGAACGCGATCGTCCACCTCGTCGCGTCGAGCATCCCGAACATGAATCCCGACGACGTCACCGTCGCCGACGCGAACGGCTCGGTGCTGCACGCGCCCGGCATGGACACCCAGGTCGGCAGCAACAGCCAGCTCGCGCAACAGCAGACCTACAACGCCACCCTCGAGAAGAGCATCGAGGACATGGTCTCCAAGACCCTCGGGCCCGGCCACGCCGCGGTCACCGTCGCCGCCGACCTCGACACGAGTAAGAGCACGTCGACGTCGAACACCTACGGCGAAGTGGTGAAGGGCAAGACGATCCCGATCACGCAGAGCGGCACGGCCGAAACGTTGAACCAGGCGGGCGGCGCCGCTCCGAACGGCAACCTTGGGATTCCCAACGGCACGCCGACCGGCACCGGCACCACCACACCGACCACCGGCTACTCGAAGACCTCGTCGCAGAGCACGAACGCCGTCAACAACACGACCGTCAACTCCGTGATCCCCCCGGGCACGGTCAAGCACCTCTCGGTCTCGGTGCTGCTCGACAGCTCGGTCGTGAAGGCCGCCGATATCGCGACGATCTGGCAGCCGCAGATCCTTGCCGCCGCGGGCATCCAACCACGGCGCGACGGCGCCAACGCGCTGAAGGTCACGACGGTCGCGTTCGACAAGACCGCGCAGAAGGCGCAGCAGTCGCAACTCGCGGCCGCGACCGGATCGAACCCCTTGTTCGATCTCATCAAGCACATCCTCACCCTGCTGATGATCGCGGTCGTCCTCTTCTTCGCCTGGAAGGCCATCAAGCGGGCCGAGAACAACCGGGTCCCGCTGCGGGTGCCGCTCGACCTCCTCGAGCTCGAAGCCCCCGCGCACGCCCAACTCGAGCCCGCCTACGCGGCGGCTCGCGTCGCGGCGGCGCCGGCCCGGTCGATCGAACCACCGGCGTCGACGATCGAGGGCGAGATCACCGACCTCATCGAACGCCAACCCGACGAAGTCGCGCAGACCCTGCGCTCGTGGCTCGCCGACCGGAGGACGTAGCGCGTGGCGCAGAAGTTCACCGGCACCCAGAAGGCCGCCATCCTGCTCATGCAAGCGGGCAAGGAGCGCGCGGCCACAGTTCTGCGGGCCCTGCGCGAACAAGAGGTCGCCGAGATCATGGCGGAGGTCGCGCGCCTGCACCATCTCGAGGTCAACGAGATCGAAGAGGTGCTCAACGAGTTCTCCGAGATCCACACCGCGCGCGCCCACGTTGCCCAAGGCGGGTACTCGACGGCCCGCGAGCTGCTCGAAGCGAGCTTCGGCGGCAGCAAGGCCGACGAGATCCTCGACAACCTCGGCGTGACGATGGTCGCCGCACCATTCGAGTTCCTCCGGCGGGCCGATACCCGCCAAGTGCTCACCTACCTGCAGGACGAGCACCCGCAGACGATCGCGCTCGTGCTCGCGCACATGCACCCCGACGCCGGCGCGATGGTGTTGAGCTCGCTTCCCGAAGAGCTGCAGCGCGACGTCGCGCTGCGCATCGCGAAGATGGACCGCACGTCACCCGAGGTGATCGAGCAGGTCGAAGCGATCCTCGAGCGCAAGCTGTCGACGGTCATCCAGCAATCCGACTTCGCACAGGCCGGCGGTCTGCAGACGCTCGTCGACATCCTCAACTCGTCCGACCGCGGAACGGAACGGCTGATCCTCGAGGGACTCGAGCAGGAAGACGGTGAGCTCGCCGACGAGGTGCGCAACCGCATGTTCGTGTTCGAGGACATCCAGGGTCTCGACGACCGCTCGATCCAGCTCGTGTTGCGCGCGGTCGACGCCAAGGAGCTCGCGGTCGCCCTCAAGGGTGTCGACCAGAAGGTGCGCAACAAGGTCATGAAGAACATGTCCGAACGCGCCGCCGCCAACCTCGCCGAGGAGATCCAACTGCTCGGTCCCATCAAGCTCAAGACCGTCGAGGAAGCCCAGAACGGCATCGTGCGCATCATCCGCACGCTCGAGGAGTCCGGCCAGATCGACATGGCGCGAGGCGGCGATGAACTGGTCGTCTGAGAACCTCATGCGCGGGCGCGTCCTGCGCGACTGGGACATCGACCTGCACGCGACTCCGATCACGCGCGCCGATCTCGGCACGGTCTCGGCGCGTTCCGCGCGCGGCATCGTGGTGAGCCCCGAGCTCGTCGAATCGGCGCGGGTCGAGGGCTACACCGCGGGCTTCGAAGAGGGGTACAACGCGGGCTACGCGCACGGGATCGACGACGCGCGGCGCCACGTCGAGCTCCTCGGCCAACTCGTGCAGCAACTCGGGCGCGAGGCCGACGCGTTCGCCGCCCGCGAGACAACTGCACGCGCCGAGATCGAAGACCAGGTCGTCGCCGTGGCGATGGAGATCGCGGAGGTTCTCGTCGGTCACACGCTCGCGGAACCCGACGGCCGCGGCCGAGACGCGATCGCGCGGGCACTCGCGCTCGCACCGGTGCACGGCGACGTCGTCGCCCGTCTCCATCCCGCCGACATCGCGGTGCTGGGCGATCCCGAGACGCTCGTCCCCGGACGCGTGCTCGCGATCGTTCCCGACCCGTCACTCTCGCCCGGCGACTGCGTGGTCGACGTCGCGTCGTGCCGCGTCGACGCCCGCATCAGCGCCGCCATCGAGCGCGTTCGCGAGGTCTTGTCATGACTGGAGCGACCGCGTGACCGGCTTGCTGGAGCACGTCCTCGACGTCGCGCAACCGAGCGTGCAGGGTCGCGTCGCGCGCGTCGTCGGGCTGAACCTCGAGATCGACGGACTGCAATTGCCGATCGGCGCGTCGGTGCGCGTGCACGGCGAGGCCGGGCCCGTGATCTCCGAAGTCGTCGCGGTGCACAGCAACGGGTTGGTGTGCATGCCGCTCGGCGAGTTGCGCGGCGTGCGCGCCGGCGACCCGGCCGAAGGCGCCGACGGCGCCACGGAGGTCCCGATCGGTCCCGCGCTACTCGGTCGCGTCCTCGACGGCCTCGGCCGTCCGATCGACGGTGGACCCTCGCTCAACCACCTGCCGCATGTCGGTGTCGACCACGCCGCTCCGCACCCCTTGACCCGGCGGATGATCCGCGAGTCGCTGCCGCTCGGCGTCCGGGCGCTCGACGCACTCGTACCGTGCGGACGCGGCCAACGCATGGGAATCTTCGCCGGCTCCGGTGTCGGAAAATCGACGTTGCTCTCGATGATCACGCGCGGCACCGAAGCGTCGGTCACCGTGCTCGCCCTCGTCGGCGAACGCGGCCGGGAGGTGCGCGAGTTCATCGAGAACGACCTCGGACCCGAGGGACTCGCACGATCGGTCGTTGTCGTCGCCACCTCCGACGAACCCGCGCTCGTTCGCCTGCGCGCCGCGTTCACCGCGACCCGGATCGCGGAATCGTTCCGCGACACCGGCCAGGACGTGCTGTTGCTCATGGACAGCCTCACGCGTTTCGCGATGGCGCAACGCGAGGTCGGGTTGTCGGCCGGCGAGCCACCCGCGACGCGGGGTTACCCGCCGTCGGTGTTCGCGATGCTGCCCCGCCTCCTCGAACGCGCCGGCGCCTCCGACATCGGCAGCATCACCGGCCTGTACACCGTGCTCGTCGAAGGCGACGACATGCTCGACCCGATCGGTGACGCCACCCGCGCCATCCTCGACGGGCACATCGTCCTCTCGCGCGCGCTCGCCACCTCGGGCCACTTCCCGTCGATCGACGTGTTGGAGTCGATCTCCCGGGTCGGTCCCGCGGTCACCACCGTCGAGCAACGCACGGCCGCAACGGAGATGCGGCGCCTGCTCGCGGCGTACCGAGAAGCGAAGGACCTCATCGAGATCGGCGCCTACGTGGCGGGCACGAACCCGCTCGTCGACCGCGCGATCCACCTCAGAGAAGCAATGGACGGCTTCCTCCGACAGGACTTGCACGAGGCGACACCCGCGACGGATACGTGGGAATGGCTCGAGCGGCTCGTCGGAGGACCGCCCGGATGAAACGCTTCCGCTTCCGGCTCGACCAGGTTCTGCACGTCCGGCGCGTCCAAGAGGACCGCGCCCGCTTCGACCTGTTGACCGCCAACCGCGACGCCCACCTGGCCGCCGCGCGCGTCGACGAACGCCTCGCCGACTACGGGGCGCGGAGCATGCCCATCGGTCCGCAGGCGTTCGCCGAGTTCGAGCGGGCGGTGTTCATGCTCGACTCGGGCGCCGCCGCGGTAGGCGTCGCGCGTGCCTCGCACCGCGACGCCCTGGCCGTCGTGGACGTCCGCCGGACCGAGTGGACCGACGCCCGCCGGCGCGTCGCCGCGCTCGAGCGGCTCGAAGAACGCCGGCGCGCCGAGCACGCGATCGAGATGCAGCGCGCCGAAGACCAGCTCGTCGACGACCTCGTCGTCGCGCGCTACGCCCGAGGAGACCGAGCATGACCGTCACATCCGTACCGGCGCCGGCGGCGCCGTCGAGCT
>DASYJT010000362.1:0-4485 GCA_035996165.1 Acidimicrobiia bacterium | reverse complement strand
CGACTCGAGCGGGACGTCGTCGGGGAACGAAGCGTTCATCACGCGTGACATGAGACCGGTCGCGAAGAGTCGCATGAGCTCGTCTTCGAGCGAGAGGTAGAAGCGGCTCTCACCCGCGTCGCCCTGGCGGCCGGCGCGGCCGCGCAGCTGGTTGTCGATGCGGCGAGACTCGTGGCGCTCGGTGCCGAGCACGTACAGACCGCCGAGCGCCCTGACCTTCTCGCCCTCGATCTTGCACTCGGCGTCGAAATCCGGGAGCAACTCCCGGTAGCGGGCGTCGAATTCGGGCGTGCCGGCCTCGAGACCCTGCTTCAGGCATTCACGGCGGGCCAAGCCCTCGGGGTTCCCGCCGAGGAGGATGTCGACACCGCGGCCGGCCATGTTGGTGGCGACGGTCACCGACTGGAGCGTGCCCGCCTGCACGACGATCTCGGCTTCACGCTCGTGCTGCTTCGCGTTCAGGACCTCGTGCGGGATGCCCTTCTTCTGCAGCTCGCGCGAAAGCCGCTCCGACTTCTCGACCGAGATCGTGCCGACGAGAACCGGCTGCCCCTTTTCGTGGCGCTCGGATATGTCGTCGATCGCGGCGGCGAACTTCGCGTCTTCGGTCTTGTAGATGTAGTCGGCGTGGTCGAGGCGGACCATCGCGCGGTTGGTGGGGATCGACACCACCTGCAGGTCGTAGGTGTGCGCGAACTCGCCGGCCTCAGTGTGCGCGGTGCCGGTCATGCCGCCGAGCTTCTCGTACAGCCGGAAGAAGTTCTGAAGCGTGACGGTCGCGAGGGTCTGGTTCTCCTCTTTGATCTTCACGTTCTCTTTGGCCTCGACGGCCTGGTGCAGTCCTTCGCTCCAGCGGCGACCCTCGAGGATGCGGCCGGTGAACTCGTCGACGATCTTCACCTCACCGCCCTGGATGATGTAGTCGACGTCGCGCTTGAAGAGCTCCTTGCCCTTCAGCGCCTGCTGGAGTTGGTGCACGTAGTTCTGGTGGATGTTCTCGTAGAGGTTCTCGACGCCGAGCGCGGCCTCGACCCGCTCGATGCCCTCCTCCGTCGGCACCACGGTGCGCTTGGCTTCGTCGACCTCGTAGTCGCGGTCGCGCTGCAGGCCGCGCGCGACCCGGGCGAACTGGTAATAGAGCTCGGCCGCGTCGGCGGCGCGCCCGGAGATGATGAGCGGCGTGCGCGCCTCGTCGATCAGGATCGAGTCGACCTCGTCGACGATCGCGAAGAAGTGCGGCGACCACGACTGGTTGCGCACGCCGCGCTGCACCTGCTCGGCGATGTCGACGACCATGTTGTCGCGCAGGTAGTCGAACCCGACCTCGTTGTTCGTGCCGTACGTGAGGTCGCAGTGGTACTGCGCGCGCTTCTCGTCGGGAGTCGAGTCGTCGGGGATCACCACGCCGACGGTGAGGCCGAGGAACGTGTGCAGCCGCCCCATCCACTCGGCGTCGCGCCGAGCGAGGTAGTCGTTCACGGTGACGAGGTGAACACCGCGGCCCGCCAGGGCGTTGAGATACGCCGGCAGGGTCGAGACGAGCGTCTTGCCCTCGCCCGTCTTCATCTCCGCGACCCACCCGAGGTGGAGCGCGGCGCCGCCCATGATCTGGACGTCGTAGTGACGCTGGCCGAGCACCCGCCGGCCGGCTTCGCGCACCACGGCGAAGGCGTCGGGCAGCAGCTCGTCGAGGACGTCGGCGACGACCTCCTTTTCGTGCTCGGGGTTCTTCGCCTCGGAGCGGGCGCGGTCGACGCGCTGCTTGAAGTCGGCGGTCTTGGCGGCCAGCTGCTCGTCCGAGAGGCGCTCCATCTCGGGCTCGAGCGCGTTGACCTCGGGCACGATCGCCTGGACCGCTTTGAGGCGGCGGCCCTCTCCGGCGTGCAGAATCTTGTTGAACAATCCCATGCGGCGGGCGAGTCTACCGGTGGCCCCGCCCGGTCCCGGGCCGCCGCGAAACGCCCGGTAGGAGCATCGGCCCGGACCCAAACCGATCGGCTCCGATCAGGGCGAGTCGACCAGCTTTTCCCGCACCGCGTACATCGCGGCTTCGACGCGCGACCGCACCTGCAATTTCTCGAGGATGTTGCGGACGTGATTGCGCACGGTGTTCTCGGCGATCACGAGCTCGCCCCCGATGTCCTTGTTCGACATCCCCCGGGCGATGAGCCGAAGCACCTCGAGCTCACGATCGGTGAGGCTCCGCCCGTCGTGCTCTTCGACCAGGCGCCGTGACAGCGCGTTGAACTCGGAGAGCAGCTTTGTCGTCATCGACGGCGACACCAACGCCTGGCCGCTCGCGACCGCGCGGATCGCGTCGGCGATCTCGTCGATCGCAACTTCCTTCAGGAGGTAACCGGTCGCGCCCGCGCGGACCGCGCCGTAGAGGTCTTCTTCGTCCTCGGACTCGGTCAGCATCAGAATCCGGACCGATGGCTGCGCGGCCCGGATGCGCCGCGCCGCCTCGATGCCGTTGACCGACGGCATGCGCACGTCCATGAGCACGACGTCGGGTTGCAGCTCCGCGGCCTGCTCGACCGCCTCCATGCCGTCGCGCGCCTCACCGACGACCTCGATGCCCGCGGCCGTGCGCAGCACTGAGACGAGCCCGTGCCGGAAGAGGGCGTGATCGTCGACGACGAGCACCCGGATCGGCGACGAATCCGCGCCGACGACGTCGACCACTAACCGCCCATCCGTTCGGCCGCCGGTCAGCCCGTGACTTCGATGAGCCCGAGCGCGCCGTCGCGGCGCCGGTAGAGCACCGCGGCGCTCTCCGATTCGGAGTTGCGGAACAAGAAGAAGTCGTGCCCCAACAGCTCCATCTGCAACGCCGCTTCTTCGGGATTCATGGGCTTGACCGTGAACTGCTTGCTCTTCACGATCGTCGGGCCCGTGTCGTCGTGATCGTCGAAACCGTCGAGCGCATCAGCCCCGGCGAAGTCGTCGATGTCGTCGACGTCGGTGGTCGGACGCCCGTTCGTCGACGAGTCGACCGTGCCGTTGCGCGAGCGGGCGCGGTTGCCGCGCCGCACGCGTCGTTCGTGCAGGCGCCGCATCTGGTGCTCGACCTTTTCGAGCGCGAGGTCGAGCGCCATCACGTGCTCGACGGCCGCGGCCGTGCCCTTCACGAGATGATGCGGGAGATGCACGAGGATCTCGCAGGTGCACGAGTCGCCCGCGCGGCGGGTCTGATGCACGCCGTAGTCGACGTCGACGCGACGGACGTCGTGGGCGAACTTGCCGATGCGGTCCAGCTTCTCGAGCGTCATGGCCCGGAGAGCCGGATCGACCTCTACGTGCTTGCCGAAAACGACGACGTCCACGTGCTCCCTATCGAAGTCCTTGGTGCCCGAATGTCGCTGACGCCTGAACGCCCGTTGGAGTAGCCGGAGTATACGTGGCGCCCGCACGACCGGCTCCGGGCCTCGGAGTCCGAGCGATGGTCGCCGCGAACACCGCGGCCGCGTCCCGCGTGTGCAGCGCCCGGGCCGCGGCGGACAGTGTTCCACCCGTCGTCGCGACATCGTCGACGACCAGCACGGTTCGACCGGCGACGCTCGTGATTGCACGCAGCGGCGGACCGAGCCGGCGAGTGTGAGCGTCGAGCCCCGTCTGGGCGGGACCGGCGGTACGGGTGAGGCACGGTCGGACGCGCACATCGAGGCAACCGGCGACAGCGCGCGCGAGCAGTTCGCCGTGATCGACACCGTACGCGCGAACGCGCTGCGCGCTCGCGGGTGCCCAAGTGACGAGGTCGATGCGGCTCGGCGCGCGATCGACCGCCCGCGCGACCTCGCGCGCGATCACCACGAGGAAGCGACGCTCGTTCCGATACTTGGCCCGCGCGACCAGTTCCCGGGCAACTCCTTCGTACGCGAAGCACGCGGCCCACCACGCGACCGGCGCCGGCGGGGGCGCGGCCGGCGCAGCAACCAGGCGCGCAGCACACGAGCGGCAGACGACCGCACCCGACCGGCCGCAGCCCGGACACCGCGCCGGGAGGACGGCGTCGAGGAGGTCGGCGAACGCCGAGCGGAGCACCATGACCGGCCACGCTACGAACCGGGTGAGACAACCTCCGCCCGCCGGACATGGGCCGGCAACGAGCGGCGATACGGCGGCCGGGCCGCGCCGCACTCGGTCACGATCGCGGTCACGAGACGCGCCGAGGTGACGTCGAACGCCGGGTTGAATGCCGCGGCATCGGGCGGCGTGACGCGCCGAGAGCCGATGTGTGTGACCTCGTCGGGATCGCGCTCCTCGATGTCGATCTCGGCGCCGGTCGCAGTCGCGAGATCGATCGTCGACGCGGGCGCGGCGACGTAGAACGGGATCTGGTGATGACGAGCCGCGATCGCGAGCCCGTACGTGCCGACCTTGTTCGCGACGTCACCGTTCGCCGCGATTCGGTCGGCCCCGACGATCACCACGTCGACCATTCCTCGGCCCATCAAACTCGCGGCCGCGCCGTCGGCGATCAAC
>DASYJT010000361.1:0-13528 GCA_035996165.1 Acidimicrobiia bacterium | reverse complement strand
AAGGCGTTGCTGAACCCGTCGTCGTTGATGACGTGGCTCGACGAGAAGCTGCGCACCCTCGGCACCGCCGCGTGCCCCCCGTACCACCTCGCCCTCGTCATCGGCGGCACATCGGCGGAGTACGCGCTGAAGACGGCGAAGCTCGCGTCGGCGCGCTACCTCGACTCACTTCCGGAGACGGGCAACGAGCTCGGTCGCGGGTTTCGCGATCGCGGGCTCGAAAAGGAAGTGCTCGCGTTGACGCAGGCGTTCGGGATCGGCGCGCAGTTCGGCGGCAAGTACTTCTGTCACGACGTGCGCGTGATCCGCCTGCCGCGCCATGGCGCGTCGTGTCCGGTCGCGCTCGCAGTGTCGTGCTCGGCCGATCGTCAGGCGTTGGGAAAGATCACGGCGGAGGGGGTCTTTCTCGAGCAGCTCGAGACCGACCCGGCGCAGTACCTCCCGGAGGTCACGCACGACGACCTCGACACGACCGAAGTGGTGTCGATCGACCTGACCCAACCGATGGCTCAGATCCGCGAGACGTTGTCGCACTACCCCGTGAAGACCCGGGTGATGTTGAACGGACCGATGGTGGTCGCGCGCGACATCGCGCACGCCAAGATCAAGGAGCGGCTCGACGCGGGGCAGGGAATGCCGGAGTACCTCCGCGACTACTGCGTTTACTACGCGGGTCCCGCGAAGACGCCCGAGGGTTACGCGTCGGGCTCGTTCGGCCCCACGACCGCGGGGCGCATGGACTCCTACGTCGACCAGTTCCAGAGTAACGGCGGCTCGCTCGTGATGCTCGCGAAGGGCAACCGCTCGAAGGTCGTCACCGACGCGTGCAAGGCGCACGGTGGCTTCTACCTCGGCTCGATCGGCGGGCCCGCCGCGGTGCTCGCCCAGGACTGCATCACCAAGGTCGAGGTGCTCGAGTACCCCGAGCTCGGCATGGAAGCGGTGTGGAAGATCGAGGTCCACGACTTCCCGGCGTTCGTCATCGTCGACGACAAGGGCAACGACTTCTTCAGCGAAGTGTCGAAACCCCTTCGCGCGCCAGCAACTCGCGCTTGAGCGCGATGGCGTTGCGACCCCCGCCGTAACCACCGATCTTGTTGCCGGCCGCCACGACGCGATGGCACGGGATCACGAACGGGATCGGGTTGTTGCGCATCGCGCTGCCGACGGCGCGCGCCGCACGCGGCCGGCCGGCCAGCGCGGCGAGCTCGCCGTAGGAGACAATCTCTCCCCAGGGCACCTCCCGGGCGAGCGTGTCGAGCACCTCACGGCGGAAGCCGTCGATCTCGCCCAGGTCGAGCGGGAGGTCGAACGCGTGGCGCTTGCCCGCGAACCACTCGTCGAGCTGGCGGGCGACGCTGCGTTCGGCCTCGGTGACCCTCACGTCGGGCTGGTCGTCGCCCGGAAGGCTGATCTCGCTGACACCCGCATCGGTGACGACGACCGTGAGGTCGCCGTACGGACTCGGCTGGCGCCAGGCTTTCACTGCGGGCCTAGATGAGCCCGAGCTCGGCTACCGCGTCGCGCTCTTCGCCCAGCTCGGCAACGCTCGCGTCGATCCGGCCCCGTGAGAAGTCGTTGACGTCGAGGCCCGGCACGATCTTCCACTCGCCGTTCTCCGTGGTGCACGGGAAGCCCGAGATGAGGCCTTCGGGAACGCCGTACGAGCCGTCGGAACACACGGCCATGCTCGCCCAATCGCCGGGGGCCGTACCGAGCGCCCACTCGCGCATGTGGTCGAGCGCGGCCGACGCGGCCGACGCCGCCGACGACGCGCCGCGGGCCTCGATCACCGCCGCGCCGCGTTGCTGCACGGTCGGGATGAACTCCTTTTCGATCCACGCCTGGTCGACCAGGTCGCTCGCCTTCTTGGCGTCGACCTTGGCGTTGAAGAGATCGGGATACTGCGTGGCCGAGTGGTTGCCCCAGATCGTCATGTTGGTAACCGACGAGACGAGCGCACCCGTCTTCGCCGCGATCTGCGCCTTCGCCCGGTTGTGGTCGAGCCGCGTCATCGCGGTGAAGCGCTCGCGCGGGATGGAGCCCGCGTTGTTCATCGCGATGAGGCAGTTGGTGTTCGCGGGGTTGCCGACCACGAGCACCCGGATGTCGTCGGCCGCGCTCGCGGCCAGCGCCTTGCCCTGCGCGGTGAAGATCGCGCCGTTCGCCTCGAGCAGCTCCTTGCGTTCCATGCCCTTCGTGCGCGGCCGCGAGCCGACGAGCAGCGCGTAGTTCACGCCCGCGAACGCCTTCGCCGCGTCGTCGCTCGTCTCGATGCCGTGCAGCAGCGGGAACGCGCAGTCCATGAGCTCCATGACGACGCCGTTCAGCGCGCCGAGCGCGGGTGTGATCTCGAGCATCGACAGCACGATCGGCTGGTCGGGCCCGAGCAGATCACCCCGGGCGATGCGGAAGACGAGGCTGTAACCGATCTGACCGGCGGCACCGGTCACTGCAACTCGAACAGGGTTTTTCACGGTGCCGAAGCTACTCGCCGGTTACCCCTCGGCTGCTACCGCGTCGGCCGCCAGCGCCATCAGAATCGTGCGGGCTTCGGTGAGCTCGGCAATGCGGGAGGCCGCGCCCGCGGTGGCCCCGCCGCTGTCGGGATGGGCGTCGCGCAAGAGGCGACGGAAGCGCCGGTTGAGGTCGTCGCGCTCGATGTCCTTGCCGGCCCGCAGGCCCAAGACCTCCATCGCCCAGCGCTGGTCGGGACCGACGCCCCGCCACAGCAGCTCCTCGGGCGGGGCGCCCGGCTGCCACTCGCCCGCGGTCGCCAGCGGCGGACGGATCCCGTTCCACATCGCTTCGGCAACGATGCGGAGCTCGACGTCGGGCGCGAGGCCGGCCCAGCGCCCTTCGACCACTCTTTTGATGGCGTCGAGCGCGACCGTCCGGGCGCTCGAGTTCAACGCCGCCGCGCCCATCACCGCGCCGAGGACCTGGGGTGCGGGCGCGCCGTGCACGTCGAGCTCGACGACGAGGCGTCCGTCCTCGCCGAGCATCCGGTGGCGGGAGCGGTCGAGTCCGTGCACGTCGTACTGCAGCCGGTGCCGCAGCGCGATGCGCGGGATGTGCAGGCCGTGCCGGGCGTCGTGGAGAAGCCGCGGCAACATCTCGCGTTCTTCGTCCTGGATCGCGGGAAGGTTCGTGGCGACCACCGCCGCGAGCAGCACCACCCCGTGCGCCGGTCCGGACGCGGGTAGATAGGCGCCGTCGAGCGCGACCCGGCGCGTCGGCATGTGCCGGCGGGTGTGACGCACGTTCAGCTCGGCCAGCAGCACAACAACCCTCCGCCCTGATCTTCGGTCCCGACGAGCCTGCGGGACGAATTCAGCGCGCGGCCGCGACGATGAGGAGCACGACGACGTAGACCGCCAACAGCGCGGCGACGATCAGCCACAGACCGCTTCGCCCGAGAACACTCCCGCCCCGGGCTGCCGGACGGGACAAACCGCACGACGGGCACCGCACCGCATCCGAGGTCACCGGCGCGCCGCATACGGCGCAGTGCGGTGCCGCTTGCGGGGATGCGGTCATTCGGTGCCTCTCGTGGTCATCGGTCGATCACCGGCCGGCGGCGCGGCGCTCGGCCGTCTCCACAGTCTGCCTGAGCAACATGGCGCGTGTCGTGGGTCCGACACCTCCGAGGCGCGGCGTGATCCAGCCCGCCACCTCCGCGCAGGCTTCGTCGACGTCGGGCACCACCTTGCGGCCCTGCATCGTCGCACCCGGCCCGACCACGGCGGCGCCCGGACGGACCATGTCGGGGGTCAGGATCGACGGACGGCCCGCGGCGGCCACGATGATGTCGGCTTCCTTCGTGTACTGCGGGAGGAAGTTCGTGCCGGTGTGACACACGGTCACGGTTGCGTTCGCGTGCGGTTCCTTCAGCGACAGCAGGTTCGCGAGCGGTCGGCCGATCGTGAGACCGCGCCCGATGATGACGACGTGCTGACCCTCGATCGGCACGGCATACATCACGAGCAGCGCCTGGATACCGAGAGGCGTGCACGGGCGCGGCGCGCCGGGAACGCCCATGACGAGCTTGCCGAGATTGACGGGATGCAGACCGTCGGCGTCCTTGTCGGGATCGATGGCGAGGAGGGCGGCTTCGGCATCCAGATGGTGGGGCAGGGGAACTTGGAGGATGAACGCGTCCACATCAGGGTCGCGGTTGTACTGGTCGATGACGCCCAGCAACTCCCGTTGGCTCACGTCGGCCGCCAGCTCGGTGTGGATCGAGCGCACGCCGATCTCCGCGGAGTCTTCGCGCTTCAGGCGCACGTACGCGTGACTCGGCGGGTCGTCGCCGACGAGGATCGTGCCGAGTCCGGGTGTGACGCCTCGCTCACCCAGACGCTTGATGCGCGCGCGCAGGTCGTCCTTGACCGTGTCGAGCAGCGCGTTCCCGTCGAGCAGGGTTGCGGCCATCAGTGGAGGAAGTGTCGTTCGCCGGTGAACACCATCGCGAGACCGAGCTCGTCGGCGCGCTCGATCACCTTCTCGTCGCGGATCGCGCCGCCCGGTTGGATCACGGCCGCGACCCCCGCCGCGGCCGCCGCCTCGACACCGTCTTCGAACGGATAGAACGCGTCGCTCGCGGCCGCGCCGCCCTTGGCCCGGCCCGCCGCCTTCTTCGCCGCGATCTCGCCCGACTCGACGCGGTTCTGTTGGCCCGCGCCGATCCCGACCGCCTGACCGTCTTTCACGAGCACGATCGCGTTCGACTTCACGTGACCGCAGATGCGCCACGCGAGCTCGATGTCGCGCCACTGCTCGGGGGTCGGTGCGACCTTGGTCACGACGCGCCAGTCGTCGCGGCCCGCGGCGAAGTGGGGGGCGTCCTGGACGAGGAAGCCGCCGGAAATCTGGCGGAAATCCAGGGGGTCTTTACCTGGCTCCGGGGCCTCGAGGATGCGCGTGTTCTTGCGCTTCTTGACCAACGCGTCGATTGCTCCCGGCGCGTATCCCGGCGCGATCACGACGTCGGCCTGCGGACCTTCGACCATCAATTCGACCGTCGCGGCGTCGATCGGGCGGTTGAGCGCGACGATGCCCCCGAACGCGGACCGCTCGTCGCACTCCAGCGCGCGTCGATACGCGGCCGCGAGCGTGTCGTCGACTGCGACGCCGCACGGGTTGGCGTGCTTGATGATCGCGCACGCGGGCGAGTCGCCGAGGTCGTGCACGATCTTCCACGCCGCGTCGGTGTCGTAGAAGTTGAGGTACGACAGTGCGAGGCCGGAGTGCTGAGTCGTGTGATCCCACCAACTCGTGGTGCCGGCCCGCCGATAGCGCGCGCCTTGTTGGTGCGGGTTCTCGCCGTAGCGCAATGTCTCGTCGGTTCGTTCGAGCGCGACGACCAGGTGCTCGGGCAGTACCTCGTCGGCTTGCAGCCACTGCACGATCGCCGCGTCGTACGCGGCCGTCCGAGCGAAAGCGGCGAGCGCGAACGCTTGGCGGGTCTCGGCGCCGACAGTGCCGTCGTTCGCCCGCAACTCCGTGAGCAACGGGCCGTATTGGTCGGGGCTCGTGACGATCGTGACCCACGCATGATTCTTCGCCGCGGCTCGTGTCATCGCGGGCCCGCCGATGTCGATGGTCTCGATGTCGGGCCGGTTCTCGAACGGGTAGAGGTTCGACACGACCAGCTCGAACGGCAGGATGCCGTGGAGGTCGAGATCGCGACGATGGGTGTCGTTGCCGAGATCGGCGAGCAGTCCGCCGTGGATCTTCGGGTGGAGCGTCTTGACGCGACCGTCGAGCATCTCCGGCGACCCGGTCACCGCTTCGACGCGCGTGACGGGAATGCCCGCGGCCTCGAGCGCGGTCGACGTGTTTCCCGACGACACGACCTCGACCCCGAGCTCGTGCAATCCCTTGGCGAGATCCACCAGATCGGTCTTGTCGTAGACCGAGAGCAACGCGCGCTTGATCTTCGTCCTCACGCCTTCACCTTCACGAGCCGCCTACCTTCACGAGCCGCCTGCCTTCACGAGCCGTTCGATCACGTCCGGGTACAACCGTCGCTCCACTTCTTTGATGCGTTCGTGCAAGGTGGCTTCTGTGTCGTCGTCGAGCACGGGCACCGCCTCTTGGGCGAGGATCGGACCGGAGTCGACGTCTTCGGTGACGAGGTGCACGGTAGGGCCGGTGACCTTCACGCCGAACTCCAGCGCGTCGCGCACCGCGTGCCAACCCTTGAACGACGGGAGCAACGCGGGGTGCGTGTTCACTGCTCGTCCCCCGTACGCGTCGACGAACGGCTTCGACAAGATGGTGCCGAAGCCGGCGATGGCGACGAGATCGACGTCGTTTCGGCGCAAGACGTCGACGACGTCGTGGGTGTAGGCGACCCGGTCGAAGCCCGGCCCGAAGTCGGTCCGCTCCACCAGCTCGGCCGCGACGTCGTGCTCGCGGGCGATGTCGAGGGCGCCGCAGGGACGGTCGGCAACGACCGCGACGATCGGCAATCTGCGTGCGAGGAGGGCTCCGAGGATGGTTCCGCTCCCCGATGCCAGGACTCCGACCCGCATGTCCGGCACCCTATCCCGCGTCGTCGAATCGATCTTTCGGCCGGAAATCCCCAGGTCGCGCCCAGAAAGATGTTTCACTTCCCTTTACACAAGGGAGAAAAATCCATGGCTGAACGGCAATCCCCCACGCCCGGCGAGATCACGATCATGGCGGCCGGCGCGGCGATGCTCGTCTTCTCGTTCTTGAACTTCGCCGGCGGCACGAGCGCCTGGGGAAGTGGACTGTTCCCGATCGCGACGCTCTTGCCGCTGTACGGCCTGGTCATGGCCCTGCAGATCGCGCTGACCAAGTTCGCATCGGTGAACCTGCCGGCCTCCGTCCTCGGCTTCACCTGGGAGCAGATCCACCTGGCCCTGGGGGCCATGGCGGCACTGATGGCAATCGGCTGGCTGCTCACCGACTACGGCAACAAGCAGATCGGCATGTGGTTCGAGATTCTCGGCGGGATCGCGCTCGTGGTCGGGGCCGTGCTGCTCCAACGGGAACGCAACACCGGCGCGATCGGCTGAGGAGCAGACGACACCATGGACAAACTCAAGCCCGCCAACCTGGTCATCCTCATCTCCGGCGCGGTGATGTTGATCGCCTCGTTCCTACCGTTCAACAAGATCTCGATCGGGCCGTTCTCGCACTCATACAGCGCGTGGAGCAGCCATTTCTTCCTGATCGCGACGATTCCGGCGATCATCGGCGTCGTCATGGCCGCGCACGTCGCGGTGGTGGCGTTCGCACCCAACGTCAAGCTGCCGGAGCAGGTCCTCGGGCTGACGTGGACGCAGATCCACCTGGTGCTCGGGTTCCAAGCGGCGATCATGATGCTCGCGTTCCTCATCCAGAGCACGGGCGCGCTCGACAAGGGCATCGGCCTCTTCTTGATGCTGATCGCGGCGATCGGGCTGCTGGTCGGCGCGGTCCTGCGCATGCAGGAGACGCCGAACCCGGCAATCTGAGTTGACGGAGTTGAGCAGCGGACGGGCGACGATCCGCGCCCGCCTGCGCGACCGGGGCATCCCGTCGCTCGCCCAGGCGGTCTCGGCCACAGGTGGTGTGGCGATCGCTCTCGGGGTGCTCCTGATCTCGATCGACATCCGCGCCGACAATTCGGGCCGGGCGGCGGAGACGGCGTTGTTCGCCGGCCTCGTGCTCGCCGGTGTCCTCGTACTTGTGCTGTTGCCCGACGGGCTGCACCCGGCAGGGGTCAGCGCAATCGTTCTCGGGATCCCCGGGGCGTTGGGCTGGCTGTTGCTGCCCGGCGCACAGAAGTTCGCCGACATTCGGCCGTTCCTGATCTTGACGATCGGTGGGTGGATCGTCGCGTTCGCCATTCCCCGCACGGGAGGACGCCCGATCTTCATCGCGGCGGCGGCCGTCCTGCTCTGGCTGTGGGTATTGGGCGAAGTCGTGGGGACGGGCGCGTATTCGGCGAGTCCGATTCCCTCGCCCCCGGAACACACGATGTTCAGCCTCTCGGCATTCGCGGGAGCGCGTGCGACGGTGGTGCTCGGCGACCTCGATCAGACCGATCCGTTGTATCCGCTGGCGGAGAGTTGCGGCAACGGCGACTTCGCGGCGTGCGACGACCTCTACAACCAAGCCGTTTCGGGGAGTGGCTTCCAGCAGTTCGCGGCCACGTGCGGGAACGCCCAGCCGAACACCCGGAGGGCCGGATTCTGCAATGACTTCGGGTCGTCTCCGCTGCAGCCGGCGCAGCCGTTCCCGACGTTCCAGACGCCGACGTTCAATCCCACGGGACCGATCGCACCCTTCACCACCACGACCGGCGACAAGTCGTTCGATATCGGCATCGTGTCGGCGCTCTTCGGCGTTATCTACCTCGGTGCGGTGTTCGTACTCGACCGCGTCCGTTGGCGTGGCCTCGCGACGGCGTTCGTCGTTCCGGGGTTCCTCGCGCTTGTGACGGGGACGCAGAGCCTCGGCAACGCGGCGCACCACGCGTGGGTCGGGGGTGGGCTGACGTTGGTGGCCGGGTTGTTCATCGGAGTCGTCGGAGACCGAACGGGACGCCGGTTCACGACGTGGGTTGGCGGAGTGACGGTCGCGTTGGGCGCGCTGGTCATTGCGCTCGACACTGCGCACATCTCTCGTTCGGTCAACGGCGGCAACGTCAAGCTCGCCGGGCCGGGTCTCATCGTGTTGGGGTTCGGGGCCGGGTTGGTTGCACTCGGGCTGGTGATCGCCCATCTGCTGCGTCACCCGACGAATCTGCCACCCGAGGTATCCCCGCTCCCGCCGCCACCGCCCGACCCCGCCCCGTCCTGGCCCACCCTGCACTGACAGAGCGGCGGCCCGCCCCATCCCCGGGCACTCGCGGCCACCCCGGCCACCCCGGCTGCCACCGACAACAGAACCCGTCACGGCGATTCTTCCGACGAATCGCCGCGACACGTTCCAACCGCTCGGTGCAACACGTTGCGACGATTCTTCCAACGAATCGCCGCGACACGTTCCAACCACTCGGTGCAACACGTTGCGACGATTCTTCCGACGAATCGGTGCGACGGGTTTTGTCGGGGGGGGTGGGTTGGCGGCGCACTCGCGGGTTACGGTGCACCAGCCTCGCCCCTCGAGCTTCCCCCGGAACCGTTTCATTTCGGGGAGAACGTCAATGCCTGCGATTCGCTATCCGACCCGGTATCGGCAACTGCCGCACGGTCCGAACGCCTTCGCCCAGTTTCACGCCGAGTGCGCGGCACTGCTCGACCGGGCAACCGAACTGGACGCGGCGCAGCGAGCACTGGCCGCACAACTCGCAGAGGTCCGCACCCAACTCGCCGGACTGCGGGTCGTCATGTGGCCCCGGGTCGACCCCAAAGACATCGTGCACGGCTTTCGCCGCACCCACCGCGGCGGTCCGCCTCCCATACCGCCCATCGCTCCCAACGCCCGACCGCTCCACGGCCGGCATCTGCGCTCGACCGCGCTCGCGATCCTCGCCCGCAACGGCCGACCGATGACGCTCGTTGAGATCCACCGGGAGGTGCACCTCAACGGTTACGCGATCGCGTCCCGATATCCCGTGAAGCGGCTCGCCGATTCACTTCGCTACGAAACCATGAAGGGCCGGGCGCGCCGCATCGAACGCGGCATCTACGCGCTCGACGAGCTCAACCCCGCGACGCGGCGGCGGCCGAACCGAATCGCGCTACAGCCCGCGCACGACCTCGGCCATCAATTCGCCCGCGGCGGTGGGGTTCGTCGCGACCCTGACCCCCGCGGCCTCGAGGGCTTCCATCTTCGCTTGGGCGGTGCCCTTCGAGCCCGAGACGATCGCACCCGCGTGCCCCATCTTCTTGCCGGGCGGGGCGGTCACGCCCGCGATGTAGCTGACGATCGGCTTCGACATCTTCGTACGAATGAACTCGGCGGCTTCCTCTTCGGCCGACCCGCCGATCTCGCCGAACATGATCACAGCCTTGGTCTCGGGATCCGCCTCGAACAACGACAGGCAATCGATGAAGCTCGTCCCCGGAACCGGGTCGCCGCCGATACCGACGCACGTCGTCACCCCGATGCCCTTCTGCGCGAGCTCGTTCAGCGCCTGATAGGTGAGCGTTCCGGAGCGGGAGACGATGCCGACCGGACCACCCGCCAGAGCGACCTCGGCCGGGATGAAACCGATGTTGCACTCGCCGACCGTCAACAAGCCGGGGCAGTTCGGTCCGAGAATCCGCGACGACGGAAAGCCGCGCGCCGCCTGGTTGTAGAACCGTGCCTCGTCGTGCACCGGAATGCCTTCGGTCACCGCCACGATCAGCTCCAGGCCGGCCTCGGCCGCCTCGAGCACCGCGCTCGCGGCCCCGGCCGCGGGGACGATCACCATCGTCGCCGTCGCGCCCGTCTCGCGCACCGCGTCCGCGACCGTCGCGAACACCGGAATGCCCTCGACATCCGTGCCGGCTTTCTTCGGGCTCACGCCGCCGACGACCTGAGTGCCGTACGCACGGTTGCGCAGGGCGTAGAACCGACCCTGGCCACCGGTGATGCCCTGCACGATCACCTTCGTGTCGGCGTTCACCAGGATGCTCACGACCGCGCCTCCACCATCGCCACGGCCGCACGCGCGGCCTCCACCATCGTCGGTTTGCTGACCAGCCGATCCGACTCATAAGCCGCGAGGATCGCCCGGCCCTCTTCGGCGTTCGTGCCGTCGAGACGAATCACGATCGGCGACGCGATCTCCACCTGCTCCAGCGCCTGCACGATCCCGTTCGCAACGTCCTCGCCCTTGGTGATCCCGCCGAAGATGTTGATGAAGATCGACTTCACCGACGGATCGTTGTTGATCACCTCGAGCGCGTTCGCCATCACCTGTGCGCTCGCACCTCCACCGATGTCGAGGAAGTTCGCGGGCCGACCGCCGACCTCGTGCACGATGTCACACGTCGCCATGGCCAGCCCGGCGCCGTTCGCGATCACACCGACATCGCCGTCGAGCCCCACGTACTGCAGACCCTTCTGCGCGGCTTCGAACTCGCGCGGATCGTCTTTCTCCAGACCGACGAACTCGTCCCATTCCGGGTGACGGAACCGCGCGTTCTCGTCGAGTGACACCTTCGCGTCGAGCGCGTGCACCTTGTTCTCGGGCGTGAGAATGAGCGGATTGATCTCGACGAGGTCGGCATCGCCATCGACGTACGCGTGGTACAGCTTCAACAAGATGGCGACCGTGCCGTCGGTCGCGGCCGGATTCAGCTTCGCCGCCACAACCCACGAACGGCAGGCCGGCTCGGTCAACCCGTCGACCGGATCGATCGTGATGCGGGCGATCGCGTCGGGGTTCTCGTCGGCGACCGTCTCGATCTCGACACCACCTTGCGCGCTCAGCATCCCGAGGTACTTCTTCGCGCTGCGATCGAGCGTGAACGACGCGTAGTACTCCTCGGCGATGTCGGACGCGTGCTCGACCCACACCCGCTTCACGACATGGCCCTTGATGTCCATGCCGAGGATGTTGCCCGCGTGCAGGCGGACCTCGTCGGCGTTCTCCGCGAGCTTGATCCCCCCCGCCTTGCCTCGCCCACCGACCTGCACCTGCGCCTTGACGACGACCGGATAACCGGCCCCTTCGGCGGCGCGCACGGCCTCGTCGACCGTCTCCGCGACGTCGCCCGCCGACACCGGGATGCCGTAGCGCGCGAACAGCTGCTTACCTTGATACTCGAAGAGATCCACGAACTACTCCTGGGTGTGTTCGAGTGAACTGTGCGAATCGGAGGCCCGAGCGTCGAGAGTGGTCTCGAGCCATTCGGCGATGCCGCCGAGCGGTGCACCCGGCGTGAATACCGCGGCAACGCCGGCGCTTGCCAATGCGGGCCGGTCCTCGTCGGGGATGATTCCGCCCGCGAACACCAGCACGTCGTCGAGGTCGCGAGCGCGCAGCTCGTCGATGATCTTCGGGATCAGCGTCATGTGCGCGCCCGACAGCACCGACAGGCCGACCGCGTCGGCGTCCTCTTGCAATGCCGCCTCCGCCACGAGCTCGGCCGTCTGGAACAGGCCGGTGTACACGACCTCGAACCCCGCGTCGCGCAGGGCCCGTGCGATCACTTTGGCCCCCCGATCGTGTCCGTCCAGCCCGGGCTTGGCGATGACGACGCGGTAGCGTCGCAGCATCGGCTCACCATAGCCAAGGACCCCTGGTGGCGACCTCTCGAGCCCGCAGCTCCGACATCAAGCTCATCGTCTCGGCGACTGTCGCAGTCGTGTTGGCGGGCCTCTTCATCGCCGGCGGCATGCTCATCGCGACCTCTTCCGGCTCGAAGAACCCGGTCTGCGGGCAGCTGAATCTCGGCAAGGCCTCCGACGTCCGCCACCGCCTCGACTCACAGGGCCCGTCGTTCGTGACAGGCGGCTCGAACTGTGGTTTTTGGATCGCGCTCGCGAACGGCGACATCGTCGCGTACCGGGTCAAGCAACCGTCGGGCTGCGCGCTGAACCTGCGCAACCAGGCCTCCGAGTGGGTCTGCGGCGGGCGCACGATCGCCGCCGCCGACCTCGCGACCTACAACGTGAGCATCCTGAAGGTGGGATCGACGGACGCGGTGATCGTCGATCTCGGCCCGGCCTCGGGCGCATCGACGACAGCTACGTCGTCGACGACGACGACGACGACCGGTTAGACGCGCGCCAACGGCGCCCACGACAACAACAGCGTCTTCTCGCCCGCGTCGCGGAACCGCACCCGGGCCTCGGCCTTGTCGCCCGAACCCGTGATGTCGACGATCACGCCGTCGCCGAACTTGTCGTGGTGGACGTCGTCACCGACGCGGAGCCCGAGTTGTTCCGCACCGCGCGCGCCGACGGGCTGTTCGTTGTCGCGCCGCAGCGCGGCCGCAACCACCGCTTCGCGATGCGCGCCGATCCCGCGACCGGCCCCACCCGCGCCGCCGCCACCCGAACTTCCGCCACGACGTCCGCGGCCCGGCTTGTCGTCGTCGTTCGACGCGATGAGCTCGGCCGGGATCTCGTCGAGGAAACGGCTCGGCGGCCGGTAGTCGGTGGTGCCGAACATCATGCGGCTCCACGCGTGACAGAGGTACAACCGCTCCTCGGCGCGCGTCAGGCCGACGTAACAGAGCCGCCGTTCCTCCTCGAGCTCGTCGGGATCACCCAAGCTGCGCACGTGCGGGAAGACACCGTCTTCCAAACCTATGAGGAACACGACGGGAAACTCGAGTCCCTTCGCGGAGTGCAGTGTCATCAGCGTGACCGAGCTTGCCTCGGGATCGTTCTCGTCGAGATCGGTCACGAGCGAGATCGCTTCGAGGAACGCCTGGACGCGCGCCAACCCGTCGGGGCCGTGACCACCACCGCCGCCACTACCTGCGCCGCCCGCTTCACCGACGCCCACGCCACCAATCGCCGCGAGACCGCCAAGATCCCCGCGCTCCACCTGTTCGTCGAACATCCGCGCCGACCCGACGAGCTCCTGCAAGTTCTCGATACGACCGTGCGACTCCACCGAGCG
>DASYJT010000360.1:0-12844 GCA_035996165.1 Acidimicrobiia bacterium | reverse complement strand
GTCGGCGGCCGTCGGAGTGGGCTCCTCGAAGTAGCAGCGCACGATGAGCTCCGACGCACCGTAGACGAGCTCGAGCCAGTTGCGTTCGCGCGGTGCACCACCGAAGAAGATCTCGAAGTCGCCGGCGGGCGAGAAGTCGATCTTGTCGTCGTTGAGCACGCCCGCGGTCTCGGTGCTGTAACCGCCTTCGCCGGAATCCTTCTCGACCGTGAACGACAGATACACCGCACCTGCGAGGTTTCCGGCGACCCGGTACGCACGGTCGGATCGGATCGGCGCCGTGTAGTAGATCGCGTCGGCGTTGTCGCCCAGCATCTTGCGCGAGCGCGTCACGATCCGGGTGAAGAACGGCCGCTCCGGATCCTGCTCGAACGCGAGATGGAAACCGCCCTCGACCAGCGACGCGATCTGACGGAAGCCGTCGGGCAGATCGCCGAATGCGGACGCGCTCCATTCGTCGCCCAGGTAACGCTCGTCGACTTCCTGCAGCAACGCGATGAACTCGCGCAACGCAGTCCGCGACTCGGAAATGCTGTCGGTCATGCGCCCGCCACCGTCGTCGTGGTCGGACCGGTCGCGGGCAGGGTTGTCGATCCGAACACCGTCGTGCCCGTCGTGGGGACGGTCGTGGTCGACGGCGGGCTCGCAACCCGACCGCACGTTCGCGCGGCGTACGCGTCGAGCTCGGCGCGATCGGTGAGCGCGGCCTCGAAACGCAACTGCTGCACGTCGGCTTCGACGCGTGAGAGTCCGGAGTGCAGGTTGCCGGGCGCGATCGCCAACAGGCCCTGCACGTTCGCAACATAGTCGTGCACGGCCTTCGTGAGCGTCGCGTTGAAGGCCGTGGGATCGTGCACGTCGGCGCGCGCGACCGTGTTCGCGATCTCGTCGAGCCTCGCGATCAACGCGCATGCGGGTGGTTGACCCGACTTCGAAGACTTCGATCCGGTGACGTGACTGCAACCGGAGACGAGCGCGGGCACGAGTAGCGCGCCGACGATCCATATCCCTCGCATCGTCGGTACCGGCTTGCGCACGGGCAAACCGTAGCGACCGGCTGCTACCCTGCACCCCTCCGGTGAAGACCGAGCCCCCATCGTCTAGTGGCCTAGGACGCCGCCCTTTCACGGCGGTAACGGGGATTCGAACTCCCCTGGGGGTGCGAATTGCGCAAGCGACCCGGCCAACGGGAAGCGCGGCGCAGAAGACATCTGGTCCTGTGGTGCAGTTTGGAGTGCACGCCGCCCTGTCAAGGCGGAGGCCGCGGGTTCAAATCCCGTCAGGACCGCTCAAGCCAAGAATCCCGGCCGGGTAGCTCAGTTGGCAGAGCGCGCGCCTGAAAAGCGCGAGGTCACCGGATCGACGCCGGTCCCGGCCACTACGAGAACGTCAGGGACGTGCTCGTCAGATGCGGTCGGCTTCTTCGACGTGCTCGAGGAAGTGACGGATCTCGCTGGCCCGGAAGCGCCGATGCCCACCGAGAGTGCGGATCGCCGAGATCTTGCCGGCACGCGCCCAACGGGTGACCGTCTTCGGGTTGACGCGGAACATCGCCGCAACTTCCGAAGGGGTCAAAAGGGTTTCGTCGTCGTGTGCTTCCATGGCCTCCGCCTCTGTCCACTCGAGAACATCCGTTCCCGACCTGATTGCACTTCCCCGCACTGGGAGAACCCGGACTTCGAAGCCCGAAGTGTCGCCAGTACGCCTATCGGCACGATCCGGTCGCCGGCGAAGAAATCCCGCAAAACTGTGTCGTCGCTGGACGCAAAGGTCGTGTCCGACATACTAGGACATCGCGACGTGGATCGGACAAATAGTCCGAAAGGACACGCGCGTACTAGTTACGTACGACCCGCGCCGACCGATACTCGGCCTGATCAGGCGTTCAGCGGGTTTCTACGTGCGCCCGGCCGTGGCCCTCGACGACCTCGCCGACGACCCAGGCGTCGTGTCCCTCGGAGCGGACCAGGTCGAGGGCGCGCTCGCCCGCATCGGCGGCGACGACCGCCAACATGCCGACGCCCAGGTTGAAGACGTTCTGCATCTCGAGGTCGGGGACATCGCCGGCCCGTTGGATCTCGGCGAAGATCCGAGGTTCGTCCCAGGTGCCCCGCCGGACCACGCCGTCGCAGCGGTCGGGCAGCACCCGCACGAGGTTGCCGGGGATGCCGCCGCCGGTGACGTGCGCGAACGCGTGGACGGGGACCTTGCGGGCCAGCTCCAACATCGCTGGCGCGTAGATCACGCTCGGCTCGAGCAGCACGTCGGCGAGTGAGGTGTGGGCTCCGGGCCAGGCCGGCGCGTGGAGATCCATGCCCGCCCGATCGAGCAGCGCGGCGCGCGCGAGCGAGTAGCCGTTGCAGCGCAGACCCGGGCTCGCGATCCCGACGATGACATCGCCGGCCCGGACGTCGCGCGGGAGCACCTCGGAGCGCTCGACCACGCCGACCGCGAACCCGACCAGGTCGAACTCACCCGGCTCCATCACGCCCGGGTGCTCCGACATCTCACCACCGAGCAGCGCGCACTTCGCTCGCCGGCAGCCTTCGGCGACCCCCGAGACCATCTCGTCGATCTCCTCGGGCACGAGCTTGCCGATCGAGATGTAGTCGAGGAAGAACAGCGGCTCGGCGCCTTGCGCGGCGATGTCGTCGACCGACATGGCGACGCAGTCGATGCCGATCGTGTTGCGCCGGTTCGCGAGGCGGGCCACCAGCGACTTCGTGCCCACGCCGTCGGTCGACGAGACCAGCAGCGGATCGCGGAAGCGCTTCCAGTCGACTGCGAAAAGTCCGCCGAAACCGCCGACATCGCCGACGACCTCCGGGCGGAACGTCGACCGGACGTGCGCCTTGATCAGCTCGACGGCCTTCTCGCCCGCCGCGATGTCGACGCCCGCCTCCGAGTAGGTCAGCTTGCGGTCGGAAGGGGTCACGCGCGCTCGGCGGAGCCGGACATCGTGCCCTGGACGTGGATCGTGCGCGACTCCTGCTCGAGGACGTGCTTGGTGTCGTACTCCGGCACCGGAACGGGATAGTCGCCCGTGAAACACGCCGTGCAGAACGACTCGGGATCCGAATCGGTCGCCCCGATGAGGTGATCGAGGTCGAGATAGGCGAGCGAATCGACGCCCAGGTACTGCGCGATCTCGCCGACCTCCATGTCGGCGGCGAGCAGGTCGGAGCGCTTGCCCGTGTCGAGACCGTAGAAGCACGGCCAGCGATAGGGCGGCGACGAGACCCGGAAATGCACCTCGGTGGCGCCCGCTTCGCGCAACAACGCGATGATCTGGCGGGTGGTGGTGCCGCGCACGATCGAGTCGTCGACGACGACGAGCCGCTTGCCCTTGATGTTGTCGCGCACCGGGTTCAGCTTGAGCCGAACGTCGGTGCCGCGCTTCTTCTGGTTCGGCTGGATGAAGGTACGCCCGACGTAGCGGTTCTTCACGAAGCCGTCGCCGTAGGGGATGCCCGCGGCGCGCGCGTAACCCTGCGCGGCGGGAACACCCGACTCGGGCACCGGCATGACCATGTCGGCGTTGGCGGGCGCCTGGCGTGCGAGCGCCTCGCCCATGCGCTGGCGCGCACCGTGCACGCTGTGGCCGTACAGCTGCGTGTCGGGGCGGGCGATGTAGACGAACTCGAACAAGCAGAGCTTGGGGGTCGCCTCCGCGAACCGGATCGAGCGCACCCCGCCCGCGTCGATCGCGACCATCTCGCCCGGCTCGACGTCGCGGACGTAGTGGGCGTCGACCAGATCGAGCGCCGCGGTCTCGCTGGCGAGAACCCAGCCGCCCTCGGTCTTGCCGAGCACGAGCGGACGGAACCCATGCGCGTCGCGCACGCCGAACAGGTGGGCCTCGTCCATCAGCACGAGCGAGAACGCACCCGCGAGGCGGGGCAGAACCCGTTCGAGGGCGTGCTCGAGGTCGCGACCGTCGGAGCGGGGCTCGTCGCCGTACTCGTGGACGAGCATCTCGCCGACGAGCTCGCTGTCGGAGGTGAGCACCCCGGGCAACATGCCGAGGTCGGTCGACAGGGCCTCGGTGTTCGTGAGGTTGCCGTTGTGGCCGAGCGCGAAGCCGGCGTCGGCGACCGACCGGTAGACCGGCTGCGCGTTGCGCCAGGTGCTCGACCCGGTCGTGGAGTAGCGGACGTGGCCGATCGCGAGGTGCCCCTCGAGCGGGGCGAGGCGGCGCTCGTCGAAGACCTGGGTGACGAGGCCCATGTCTTTGACGACGGTGATGGTCTCGCCGTCGCTCACGGCGATGCCGGCCGACTCCTGGCCCCGGTGCTGCAGGGCGTACAAACCCAGGTACGACAGGTGGGCGACGGGCCGCCCGGGGGCGTACACGCCGAACACTCCGCACGCGTCTTTGGGGCCGGAAAGTTCCGCGTCCAAGGTCACCAGTATTTCACGGGGGTGCGACTGCCAACGGGTCCAACGTCGTGATATCGCAAGTGCTTCCCGTAATCTGCGCCGCCATGGAGCTGGCGGGTTGCTGTCTTTGGTTCACGGGTCTGTCGGGGGCGGGAAAGAGCACGATCGCGAACCTCGTGGTCGACGAGCTCCGGGCCCGGGGGCGCAAGGTCGAGCTGCTCGACGGCGACGAGGTGCGCGAGCACCTGTCGAAGGGGCTCGGATTCTCGAAGGCCGACCGCGACGAGAACGTGCGGCGCATCGGGTGGGTGGCGTCCGTACTCGCCCGCAACGGCGTGGTGTCGATCACCGCCGCGATCTCGCCGTACCGCTCCGTGCGCGACGACGTGCGGGGCTGGATCGAGAACTTCGTCGAGATCCATGTGGCGACCTCGCTCGAGGAGTGCGAGACGCGCGACGTGAAGGGTCTCTACGCCAAAGCGCGCACGGGCGAGATCCCCGAGTTCACCGGCGTGTCCGATCCTTACGAAGCTCCGCTCTCACCCGAGATCACCATCGAGACGACGGGCCACACGCCCGAGGAATCGGCGATGGAAGTCGTGGTCTGGCTCGAGGCGCACGATCTTCTCTGAGTTCTAGGCTTCTCTAAGTTCTCGGCTCGTCTGAGTCCAGCGGCGCTACCCGAGGATGTTGACGGCCCGGGCGATGACGAGCGCCACGGTCATCACCGAGATCGCCGACTGCGTGAGCATCGTCAACTTCGCCCATTGCGTCATGGGCAGCACGTCGGTCGGGCTGAACGCGGTCGCGTTGGTGAACGAGACGTACAGGTAGTCGATGAAGCCGGGCTCCCAGTCGGGAGGAGCGAGCTCGGGGCTCGTCATCTGCGGGAACAAGAGGTCGGGGTAGGCGTGCACTCCTGCGGCGCGTTGGACGAGTCCGCCGCGGTCGAACTCCCAGTACCAGAGCGCGAACACGATCACGTTCGTGAACCAGATCGCGCCGCCGGTCAGCAACAGCCGCGCCGGTTGGCGCACACCTTGCACGGTCACGAGGTCGACGATCAGGCGGCCGGCCGAGATCGCGTTCGACAGGGTCATCACCCCGATGAGCGCCAGGCTCACGACGCGCAATATGCGGGAGCGACGGTCGGAGTGCGACGACGACTTCGCGACGAAGACTCCGACCAACAACATTGCCGACAGGCTCGGCACCACCCAGAGCGGATGATTCGCGACGCGAGACGGCAGCGTGAGCATCAACCCGATCGCCACGATCACCGCGATCGTGACCTGCACGCGCGGTTCTTCGCGCGTCGCGCTGCGCCACGCGGCGCCGGCCTGTCCCGCGGCCGCCTGTACCGCCGCACGCGGATCGACGAGTCGCTGCACGCTCTTCAACAGCCCGCGCAGATCGCTGATGTCGTTCGGCGAGGGCACCTCGGGTTCGTCAGGATCGTCGGGGGCGTCGGGTTCGTCGCTCGTCATCGCCGCGATTCTCCCGCGCCCTGCGTTCAGGCGCCCGACATCAACGAGGGGATGGCGTCACGCCAGGCGCGGGTCGCGTCGGTGAGAGCAACGTCGAACGCGCCTTTGGCGATCAGGCGATCGCCGCCCGCCACGCCGACGACCCGGGCCGGCACTCCCGCCGCCGCGGCTTCACCGCACACCGCGGCCGTGTCTTTCGGATCGACGCTGCAGACGACCACCGACGCCGCTTCTGCGAAACATGCTTCGGCCGGCGTACATCCGTCGAAGTTCAGCTCGACCTTGATCCCGACCTCACCGTGCATCGCCATCTCCGCGAGGGCGACCGCGAGACCGCCGTCGCTCACGTCGTGCACACCGGTCACCGAACGCTCACGCACGAGCGACGCAACGAGCTCGTGCACAGTGCGCGCCCGATCGAGATCCGCTTCCGGAGGCATCCCGCCGTCGAGGCCGTGCACGACCGCCGCCCACTCCGAGCCGCCGAGCTCCGGACGGATCGCGCCCAGGACGACGATGTCGTCGCCCGCGCGCAGGGTCGCGGCCGGCGGACGATCACCGAGCTCGTCGATGAGGCCGAGCACTCCCGCGACCGGCGTCGGATGGATGTCGTCGGCGCCGGATGCGTTGTAGAAGCTGACGTTGCCGCCGATGACCGGGATGCCGAGCGCCTCGCAAGCCTCGCTCATGCCTTCTACGACCTCGGAGAACTGCCACATCACTTCGGGGTGCTCGGGATTCCCGAAGTTGAGGCAGTTCACGAGCGCGATCGGCCGCGCGCCCGAGCACGCGACATTGCGCGCCGCTTCGAGCACGGCCAGGCGGCCGCCCGTACGCGGTTCGAGATGACAAAAGCGCGCCTTGCCGTCGGTCGACATCGCGAGCGCTTTGGTCGTGTCCTTGACGCGCAGCACCGCCGCGTCGGCTCCCGGCCCCGCGACCGTGTTCAAGAACAGCTGGTGGTCGTACTGCCGGGAGACCCAGGTCTTGTCGGCGATGGTCGGCGTCGTGAGCAGCGCGAGCAACTCGCCTGAGAGGTCGGCGCCCGCGGGGAACTTGTCGCGCAGCTGCGGACCGGGGTCGGCGGCCTGTAACGCATCCTGGGACGCGGGACGCGCGACCGGGCGGTGGTACAGCGGACCGTCGCCGAGGCTCTCGACCGGGACGTCGGCGATCGGCGGCGTGTCGGAGTTGAGGGCCGTGCGCTCGTCGCCGATCGGAGGTTGCGGATTCTCACCGGGAACCCCCACCGCGTCGAACAGGCCGTCGTAGACGCGAAAGCGCGCGGTGTCGGTGACTCGACCGACGACGGTCGCCCGGATCTCCCACCGGCGCGCGAGGGCGAGGACCGCGTCGAGGTTCGCGGGCTCGATGATCGCGAGCATGCGTTCCTGGCTCTCCGAAGTGAGCGTCTCGACCGCGTTCATTCCCGGCTCACGCTTCGCGACCCGCGCCACGTCGACGTCCATCCCCGCCCCGGCTTTGGCCGCGGTCTCCGATGCCGCGCACGACAGACCCGCGGCGCCGAGATCTTGCACGCCGACCGCGAGCTTGGCGTCGAGCAGCTCCAGACACGCCTCGATGAGGCGCTTCTCCTCGAAGGGATCGCCGACCTGGACCGACGGCCGCTTCGCCTCATCGCCTTCCTCGAACGACGCCGACGCCAGCACGCTCGCCCCGCCGATGCCGTCGCGACCGGTCGCCGACCCGAGCAGCACCGCGAGGTTGCCCGGGCCGTCGGCGCGCGCGAGCACGAGCCGTTCGGTCGGGAGGATGCCGAGGCAGAACACGTTGACGAGCGGGTTACCGCGGTACGTGTCGTCGAACACGACCTCGCCACCGACGGTCGGCACCCCGACCGAATTGCCGTAACCGGAGATCCCCGACACGACGCCTTCGAACAGATAGCGGGTGCGCGCATCGTCGAGCGAGCCGAAGCGCAACGGGTCCATCAGCGCGATCGGTCGCGCACCCATCGAGAAGATGTCGCGGATGATGCCGCCGACGCCCGTGGCCGCGCCCTGGTACGGCTCGACGGCCGAAGGGTGATTGTGGCTCTCGATGCGCACCGCGACCGCGAGGCCGTCGCCGATGTCGACCACCCCGGCGCCCTCACCCGGACCGACGAGCACCCACGGCGCCTCGGTGGGAAAGCGCGACAGGAACGCGCGCGACGACTTGTAGGAGCAGTGCTCGGACCACATCACCGAGTACATCGCGAGCTCGAGGTGCGTCGGTTCGCGTCCGAGCTCGTCGATAACCGCGGCGAGCTCGGCGTCGGTCATGCCGAGCCGGCGGTGCAATGGTTCGTCGATCGCCTCGGCCATCACACGAGGATCGTCGCGCGCTGCGTTGCGGCGGCGATGAGGCTCGTCAGCAGCACGATTCCGTCACTCGAACCGAGCAACGGGTCGGAGGCCCGCTCGGGATGCGGCATCAGACCGACGACGTTGCCCCCCGCGTTGCAGATGCCGGCGATGTCGTCGAGGCTGCCGTTCGGATTGTCGGTGTAGCGCACGACGATGCGCTCCTCGGCCCGCAGCTCGGCGAGCGTGCGCTCGTCGCACACGTAGTTGCCCTCGAAGTGGTTGATCGGGATGCGCAAGACGTCGCCGGGCTTCGCCAGGTTCGTGAGCGCGGTCGATGTTGTCTCGACGCGCAGCGCGACCGTCTCGCACAAGAACTTGAGCCCCGCGTTCTTCTGGAGCGCGCCGGGCAGGAGGTGCGCCTCGCACAACACCTGGAAGCCGTTGCAGATGCCGACCACCGGGCCGCCGGCGCGGGCGTGCTCTCCCACCGCGTGCATCACCGGAGAGAAGCGGGCGATCGCCCCCGTGCGTAAGTAGTCGCCGTGCGCGAATCCGCCGGGAACGACTATTGCGTCGACGCCCTTCGTCGTGTCGTCGCCGTGCCACAGCCGCTCGGCCGCGCCGCCGAGTTGGTTGAGCGCGTACTCGACGTCGAGCTCGCAGTTCGTGCCCGGGAAGACGACGACACCGATCCGCGCGCTCACGAGATCACGATCTCGTACGCCTCGATGACGGGGTTGGCGAGCAGGCGTTCGCACATCTCGTTGACCTGCGCGCGTGCGCTGTCGGCGTCGGGCGCGTCGACGACGAGGTTGATCGTCTTGCCGATGTGCACCTGGGCCACGTTCGTGTAGCCGAGCGCCGGCAAGGCCCGTTCGACGGTCGCGCCCGCCGGATCGGCGATCCCCGGCAGGTGCGTGACCTCGACGTGCGCGTTGAACACGGGCATACAGCGATGCTACCGACCGACGTACGCCGGAGAGTGCTCCGGGCCGACCGATTCACCGGGTGAATCAGTCGTCGTTGCCGTACCAATCGGAGAACGCGTGATCGGTCACGAGCTCGTACGCCTCGACGTACTTTGCGCGCGTGTTGGCGATCACGTCGGCGGGCATTGTGGGCGCGGGCGGGTCGTGCTTCCAGCCCGAGGCATTCATGAAGTCCCGCACGTACTGCTTGTCGAACGAGGGCGGCGACATGCCCGGCTCGTACTTCTCCCGGGACCAATAGCGCGACGAGTCGGGCGTCATCATCTCGTCGATGGCGATGATCGTGTCGTCGCGCTCACCGAACTCGAACTTCGTATCGGCCAGGATCAGGCCACACGTTTCCGCGTGTTTCGCGCCGCGCTCGTACAGCCGGATCGAGAGATCCTCGAGCTGCTCGTAGGTGTCGGCGCCGACCAGGTCGACGGCCTCGGCCGCCGTCAGGGCTACGTCGTGCCCGGTCTCGGCCTTGGTCGTGGGCGTGAACAGCGGCTGCGGCAATTTGGCGGCCTCGGGCAGACCGGTTGGTAGCGGGAACCCGCCGACCGTGCCGCTCTGCTGGTACTCGCTCCACCCGTGTCCGAACAGGTACCCGCGCACCACGCATTCGAGCCGGATCGGCCTGGCCGAGCGCACGAGCGTGGCCCGGCCCGCCACGTCGCCGGCGATCTCGGGGAAGTCGGTCGGGTCGCACGAGATCACGTGGTTGGCGACGATGTCGGTGGTGCGCTCGAACCAGAAGTTCGAGAGCGCGGTGAGGACACGGCCCTTGTCGGGGATGAGGTTGGGGAGCACGACATCGAACACGGAGATTCGATCACTCGCGACCATGAGCAACGCGTCCATGCCGACTTCGAACAAATCGCGCACCTTGCCGGAATACAGATGCGGGAGCCCGCTGTCGCTCACTCGGGAAGCTCTCCGATGTCGTCGAGCGCGTCGAAGACCCGATTGATGTTCGCGAGGGAGCGCTTCAGGTCGAAGCACGCATCGAGGCGGGCCGGATCGAGGGTGGACGTGACCTCGGGATCCGCGGCGAGCAGCTCGCGGAACGAGCGCTCCTCCTGCCACGCGCGCATCGCGTTGCGCTGCACCATGCGGTACGCGTCGTCGCGAGTGCGTCCGGCCTCGATGATCGCGAGCAGCACGGGCTGGCTGAAGACGAGCCCGAACGAGGAATCCAGATTGCGCAACATGCGCTCGGGATACACGCGGAGGTTCTCGACGACCTGCCGGAACTTCACCAGCATGTAGTACGTGAGCATCAGCTGGTCGGGAACGATGATGCGCTCGACCGACGAGTGCGAGATGTCGCGCTCGTGCCAGAGCGCGACGTCTTCGAGCGCCGCCTGCAGGTTGCCGCGCAACACGCGAGCCAGGCCGCACATCTGCTCCGACTTGATCGGGTTGCGCTTGTGGGGCATCGCGCTCGAGCCCTTTTGCTCGCCCTCGCGGAAGCCTTCCTCGGCCTCGCGCACTTCAGTGCGCTGCAAGTGCCGGATCTCCAGCGCGAACGACTCGATGCTCGCACCGATCGACGCGCACGTGTACATGACCTCGGCGTGGCGGTCGCGCGGGAGTACCTGGGTCGCGGGAACCGGCTGCAGCCCGAGCTGCTCGCACACGTAGCGCTCGACCGCGGGATCCACGTTCGAGTACGTGCCCACCGCGCCCGAGAGCTTGCCGACTGCGATCGTGGTCCGGGCGCGGGCGAGCCGCTCGCGATCGCGGCGGACCTGCATCGCCCACAGGGCGAGCTTCGCCCCGAACGTGGTGGGCTCGGCATGGATGCCGTGCGTCCGGCCGACCATCGGCGTGTCGCGAAACTCTCGTGCCCGCTTGGCGATCGTGTTCTCGAGCTGGGCCGCCGCGCCCGCGAGGAGATCGACCGCCCGCGTCATCTGGAGCGCGAGCGCGGTGTCGACGACGTCGCTCGACGTCAGGCCGTAATGGACCCACGCGCCCGCGGGTGGGCCGACGTGTTCTTGCACGATGTCGACGAACGCGGCGACGTCGTGGTCGGTGACTCGTTCGCGCTCGTGGATCGCCGCTACGTCGAAGCCGGCCCGCTCGCGCACGGCGCGGGCGTCGACCTCGGGAACGACACCGAGCTGCGCCCACGCCTCGACCGCGAGCACCTCGACCTCGAGCCACGCACCGAAGCGCGCGTCGTCGGTGAACAGCGCGGAGATCTCGGGAAGCGAGTAACGGGGGATCACGGGAGAGCCTGAGCGCCGATGTCGCGACGGTAGTGGACGCCGGGCCACGAAATCTCGGCCGCGGCTTCGTACGCGCGGTCGCGCGCCTGCGCGACGTCGCGGCCGGTCGCGGTGACGGTCAGGACGCGACCTCCGTTCGTCACGGTCCGGCCCTGGTCGTCGTACGTGGTCCCCGACTGGAACACCTCGACCCCGGGGCGGGCCGCGGCCGGGTCGAGTCCGGTGATCACGGCGCCCGTGCGGTCGGGTGCGGGTGGGTAGCCGCCCGCCGCGAGCACCACGCCGACGCACGCGGCGTCGGAGAGCTCGATCGGTGTCTCCAACGAGCCGGTCGCCGACTCCGCCAGGTGGGTGAAGAGGTCGCTCGCGAGCCGGGGCACGAGCACCTGGCACTCGGGGTCGCCGAAGCGCACGTTGTACTCGAGCACCTTCGGGCCGGCCGGCGTGAGCATGAGGCCGCAGAACAGCGCGCCGCGATACGGAGCGCCGCGGCGGTCGAGCTCCGCGAGCGTCGGCCGCACGGCGCGTTCCATCATCTCGTCGACCACGTCGTCGCCTACGAACGGCACCGGCGAGTACGCACCCATGCCGCCCGTGTTCGGACCGGCATCGCCGTCGAACGCCCGCTTATGGTCCTGCGCGGTCGCGAGCACGTGCGCCCGGGCGCCGTCGCACAGCGCGAACAGCGAGATCTCCGGACCGCTCAGGCCCTCCTCGATCACGCAGGTTCGCCCCGCGTCGCCGAACGCGGCGCCCGACAGGTACGCCCGCACCGCGTCGCGCGCCTCGGCGATCGACTCGGTGACGACGACACCCTTGCCCGCCGCGAGGCCGTCGGTCTTCACGACGTACAACCCGGGCAACGTCTCGAGGAACGCGAACGCCTGCGCCTCGTCGCCCTCGCCGAACGCCGCGTACCGCGCCGTCGGCACGCCGGCCGCGACGAGAACGGCCTTCATCCACGCCTTCGAACCCTCGAGCCGGGCCGCAGCGGCGCGCGGTCCGAACGCGCGGCGTCCGGTCGCCTCGACTGCGTCGACGACGCCGGCAACGAGCGGACCCTCGGGCCCGACGACCACGAGATCGGCGTCGAGCTTGGCCGCGAGGTCGGCGACCGCGGCGGGATCCGTCGCCGCGATGGGCACGCATTCGCCGATCGCGGCCATCCCGGGATTGCCGGGCGCGCACACGACCTCGTCGACGTTCGGCGACCTCGACAGACTCCATGCGAGCGCGTGCTCACGCCCGCCACCGCCGACGACGAGGACGCGGGTGCTCACGCGCTCACGCGGCGCGGGGAAGCACGATCGTCTGATCGCGCGCGGGACCGACACCGACAATGCTCACGTGCGTGCGGACGAAGTCCTCGACGAACTTCACGTAGGCCCGCGCGTTTGCCGGCAACTCCTCGAGCCGACCGACCGATTCGATCTCCGTTCCCCACCCCGGAAGCGTCTCGTACA
>DASYJT010000359.1:0-2778 GCA_035996165.1 Acidimicrobiia bacterium | reverse complement strand
CACGGAGGTGTACCGGGGTTCCGAGTACAACGTCGACTTCTTGCCCAAGGTGAAAGTCGACGTCCTGTGTGACGCCGGCCAAGCCGACAAGATCACCGACGTCATCGCCGACGCGGCCCGCACCGGCAAGATCGGTGACGGGAAGATCTGGGTGACGGAAGTCGCCAGGACGGTCCGTATCCGTACCGGGGAGACGGGAGAAGACGCACTCTGATCTGGATCTCCGGCTTGTCGTGCGAACGGCGCTCACGCTTCGACGAAGAAGTGTGGGCGCCGTTCCGCGCGTTCGGGCGCGGGTTCGGCGGGTTCAGATGTCGCGGCGCATGCAGACGCGCTGAGCCGGGTCGAGGCCGTGTTCGGCCTCTTGGGCACGGAGGGTCTCGAGCTCCGGGCCGATCTCGGCGTCGCTCATCACGCGGTACCCGTGCTTCGCGTAGAAGGGCGCGTTCCACGGGACTTCGCGGAAGGTGGTGAGCGTGACGGCGTCGCGCTCGTGTTGCGCGGCCCATTGCGCGACGTGGTCGAGGAGCGCGCCGCCGAGTCCTTGGCGTCCGTGGTCGGGACGCACGCTCAACTGCTCGAGGTGCGCAAGCCCGTCGACGATGTCGACGATCGCATAGCCAACCGGCGTGTCACGGTCGTCGGTGACGACCCACGCGCGGCCGTCGATTGCGTACCCGGCGAGGGCTTCTGCAGACAACGGTTCGTCGGCGGCGACGTCGGGGAATCCGACGTCGACGAAGATGGCACCCGCCGCCCATTCGATGTCGCGCAGAAGTTCGAGCTCGTCGTTTCTCGGTGCGCGGATGGTCGCCGACATGCGTTCGACAGTGTGGCTTGGTCGGAGGCGTATCGAATGGATGAGTCGAACGCGGAGATCCATTGTCCCTTCAATCCCCCCTACGGGGATTGAATGGACAATGAACGCGGGCGCGTGTGATGCGTTACAACGCGACGCGGACCGGGGGTCCCGAGACGGCTGGTTCTGGGCCGTCGAGGGCGCGGAGTTCGATCTCGATCGCACCGATCGACGCGCGGGGCGGGGGACCGGCGGGATCGTGGCCGCGGCGGGCGGCGGCCAGCCGTTGCCACTGCTCGTCGGTGATCCGGTGCAGTCGCAATGCCATGGCGCGGAGCGTATTTCCCGAAGGTGAGGCCAACGCGGATACTCAGGGCTCGAGCGTGAACGCTCCTCGGCCCATCTGGTCGCGGATGGTGACGACGGGCGGGTTGGTCATCGAGCGCCGCTGCCAGTTCGCGCCGTCGACCACCAGCGTGTGACCCGAGATGAACTGCGCGTAGGGCGACGCGAGGTAGGTCGCCGCCCAGCCGAGCTCCTGGCGCTGGCCCACGCGCAACGCCGGCTGGCACGCGTCCTTGTCGGAGGTGCGGTCGAGGTTGCCACGGATGTCGTCGGTCATGTCCTCGTGCGGGAACAGGCCCGGCACGAGCGAGTTCACCTGAATCCCGTACGGACCCCACTCGACCGCGAGCGACTCGGTGAGGTTCTTCACGCCCGCCTTCGCTGCGGCGGAGTGCACGAAGCCCGGTCCGCCCGTCCACGCGTACGACGCGCCGACATTGATGATGGAACCCGGCGTACGCGTCGAAATGTGACGGCGGCCGAACTCGCGACAACAAAGGAACGTGCCGTTCAACGTGATGTCGACGACGGTGCGCCACGCATTCGGCGACATGTCCTCCGAGGGGACGGGGAAGTTGGCGGCCGCGTTGTTCACCAACACACCCGGCAGCCCGAACTCGGCTTCGGCCGCGTCGAACGCGGAGGCGATCTGATCGGCGTCTCGGATGTCGCACGACACCGCGAGCACGGGCGCGCCGATTGCCTCGATGGCGGCTCGCCCCGCGTCGAGATGTTCGGCCTTGCGGCTCGCGATGACGATCGACGCGCCGACGCGCGCGAACTCGGCCGCGATTGCCTTGCCGAGCCCGGTGCCCGCACCGGTCACGAACACCGACGTGCCGGTGAACGTGCCCGCGGGTAGCGCACTCGCGCCTACGGCCGGCGGTTGCGGCAGACCGATCAAACCGTCAGGCATCTTTAGCTCCCGGTGTAGTTCGGCGGGCGTTCCGCGTCGCGCGCGGCGCGCATCTCGGCGAAGTCGTCGCTGCGATTGATGAACGTCTGGTAGATCATCTCGTCGTTCATGGAGTTGCGGATCTGCGGCAGCGCGAGGTGCTTGATCACCTCACGCGCCATCTTCACCGTCACTGCGGGCGACGAGGCGATCTGGGTTGCCATCTCCACCGCCGTCGCCTCGAGCTGATCCTCGGGAACGACACGCGACACGATGCCGTGCGCCAGCGCCTCCTCGGCCGAGACGATGCGCCCGGTGAGCACCATGTCGCTCACGAGCCCCGGTCCGCACATCTCGTAGAGCACTGCGACGCCGCCGGTGTCGGGGATCACTCCGTACGTGACCTCCGGCAACCGGAAGCGCGTGCCCTCGGCCGCGATGCGCACGTCGCACAGCAGCGCGCGCTGGAACGAGCCGCCCATGACCCAGCCCTTGCACGCGACGATCACCGGCGCGTCGATGTCCCAGAGTCGTTGGATGCCGCGGTGTCCCCGCCGCATCAGCTCGTGGTGCGAGAGCGGGACCTGCAACGTGCCGATCGAGCCGACGTCGCGTCCCGACGAGAACGACTTCCCGACGCCTTTCCAGATGACGGCGCGGATGTCGCGCCGTTGCGCGAGATCGTCGAGGATTCCGAACAGCTGCATGTCCATGTCGTCGTCGAACGCGTTGTGCTTGT
>DASYJT010000358.1:0-5584 GCA_035996165.1 Acidimicrobiia bacterium | reverse complement strand
TCGCACCAGAAGTCGAAGACGAACGCTCGCACCTGCTTGGCGTTGTCGGAGAATTCGAACTCGGGGACGCTCTGCGGCATGAGCCGCACACTAGAAGCGGTTACGCCGGTGCCGGCAATCGCTCGTCGAGCACGACCCGGTTCTGGTCGTCGGTGACCCAGATGCGCCGCGCCTCCGACAACGGGATCGCCGCGGTCATCACGACATCACTCGGCGTCGCAGTGCCCCGGAACGTGCCGGCCGCGATCCGGTCGTGGTCGGCGCCGGTGAGCCACAACCAGTAGTACTTGCCCGAGTGCAAGCCGGATACGTGGAACGCGACCTCGGTGCCGGCCGCGCGTGAGTGCAGGGTCGCGGCGGCGCTGACACCGTGCCCGGAGGCGAACACGACCCGGGTCCCCGATGGAGACGAGCCCGGCACGACCAGCACCAACGCGACGACCGCCGCCGCGATCGCGGCCGCCGTGGCGGCAGCAGCCGCGATCCGGCGGCGCGCCCGCGTGCGGCGTGCCGTGCGCTCGGTCGAGATGCGACCGAGGACACGCGTCGCCAACGCGGCCGGGGGTTGCGGGAGATCGTCGGTGACGTGCGCGAGGTCGGCGAGCGGCAGCGCGGCCGCGACCGACGTGAGCTCTCGGAGCTCCGCTCGGCAGTCGGGACAGCCGTCGAGATGGGCGTGCAACGCCAGCGTCTCGGCGGGATCGGCTCCACCGAGCGCGACGGCGCCGAGAGTGGCGCGGAACTCGCGACACGCTTCAGACGTCATCGGACCAACCCAACTCCTCGAGCGCGAGGCGCATCGCCTTCAGCGCGTAGTACACCCGGCTCTTCACGGTACCGACCGGAACGCCGAGATCGCGGGCAACGTCCTGGTACGGACGCGATTTGTAGTGCACCTCGACGAGGGCATCCCGGTGCTCACCGCTCAATTTCTGGAGCGCCTCTTCCACCTGCCAGGCGACGAGCACGCGTTCGACGTCGTCGTCGAGCACGATCGGCTCGTTCGCACGCCTTTCGCCGGTCAGGCCCGGCCGCACGGCACGCGCGCGCGACAGATCGATCACGACGTTGCGCACGATCGCGAACAGCCACGTGCGGAGTGAGCCGAGCGTCTCGTCGAAACGATTCGCGGCCTGCCACGCGCGCACGAAAGTTTCCTGGACCGCTTCCTCGGCGAGCCCGCGATCACCGAGCGACCGGAGCGCGAACCGGTACAGCTCGGGACCGTGCGCGGCATATACCGCCCGGACGCCGTCGTCGTTCGCCAGTACGGGCCGCGCTTCGACCATCGCTTGGAGAATACGGCCGGTACATCACGCGAGTTCATCGAACCGATGGGCGCCGCCGTCCGTATTGCTGGTGTCCGCAGATTGCCGATGTCGCCCCAGGGGGATTTCCATGCGCCAGTTCCACGTCCGCGCGCTCGCAACGGTCGCCGTCGCCGCATTCGCACTGGCTGCGTGCGGGAGCAGCACCAAGGCATCGAGCACCACCGGCACGACCGGCGCGACGACCACCACCGCCGCCCAGACGCCGACGACCAAGGCGTCGGGTCCGGTGACGCTCACGGTTGCGACCACGAAGCTCGGGAAGGTGCTCGTCGACGCCAAGGGCATGACGCTGTACCGCTTCGACAACGACACCACGCCCGGCAAGAGCACGTGTACGACAGGTCAGTGCGCGTCGACCTGGCCCGCGGCGATCGTCACCGGTACGCCGAACGCCGGCCCGGGCGTCGCGGCGGCGAAGGTGTCGACGTTCATGCTCGCCGACGGCAAGGCTCAACTCGAGATCGCCGGACACCCGCTGTACACGTTCGCCGGCGACGCCAAGGCCGGCGACACCAACGGTCAGGGCATCATTGGCAAGTGGTACGCCGCGGGCCCCGCCGGCGACAAGGTCGGCGACAAGTCCTAACCATTCGGGAAGAAGAGCGAGACGATCTGCTCGTCGACGACGGGCGTGCCGTCGAGCTCGGTCCAGTGGGTCTGGAACCACGTGACTTCCATCGGCCCCCGCCGCGCGGTGCGGGCGACGGGCCGCGACGTCCGTAGCCGGCCTTCGAGCACATCACCCACGCACACCTGGCGGTGATACGCGAAGTGCTGCTCGCCGTGAAGGAACAGGCCGTCGCGCGCGAACGCCTGCGCGGCGTCGTGACCACTGGCCGCGTACATCGAACCGGTGCCGCCGGCCGGTTGTAGGTCGGGGTACGCGCCCGAATCCGACATCACGAACGTGAAGGTGGGCGGTACGGGCACGCGATCGAAACCGGCGGAGTGCGCGGCCGTCTCGGATCGGTACACCGCGCTCGTGTCCTTGACCGCGCGTGCGAAGAGTGCAACGGGTGCGTGATCGACCTGCACGCGCACCGCAGGACCCCACTCGTTCCATTCGACGTCGGTGGGCGGCTCGTTCCACACGATTTCGTCAGACGACACTCTCGCCCGCTTCCACGCGCGGCCGCAGCAGCGCCGCGAGCCGCTCGCGATGCGCCGACGCGTCGCCGAACGCGAGTTGGTCGAGTTGCGCGCGCTTCAAGAAGAAGTGGAGGTCGTGCTCCCAGGTGAAGCCGATGCCACCGTGCACCTGCAGCGCCGAGGCCATCACCCGCTTCGACGCGTCGCTGCACCAGATCTTCGCGGTGGAGCTGGAAACCGAGGCATCGGTGTCGCCCGCGCCGATGCACCACGCGGCCCAGTAGACGGTGGAGCGCATGCCCTCGACGTCAACGAGCATGTCGGCACAGCGGTGCTTCACCGCTTGGAACGAACCGATCGGGCGGCCAAACTGCACGCGATCCTTCGCGTACTCGACGGCCATGTCGAGCGCGCGTGACGCACTGCCGAGCAGATCGGCGCTCGTGAAGGTCGCGCCCCGATCGAGGAGACGTGTGCGCGCGTCGACTCCGCCGAGCCGGCGCGCGCTCGAACGGTCGAATTGCAGCCAACCGAGCTCGCGGGTGAGGTCCATCGCGGGCTCGCGCCGCGGGCGATCAACCACCTCGGCCGCGTACACACCGTCGTCGGCGAGGACGATTGCGACATCGGCCGAGGGCGCGTACGGAACCGGCGCGGCCGCGTCCCATGCGACACACGCGACCGCGTCACCCGCCAGGAGCCGCTGCACCCAAGCGTCGTCGCCCGCAGCGGCGAAGGCGTCGAGCGCGAGCACGGTCGGGACGAAGGGAACAGGCGCCGCGTGGCGGCCGAGCTCCTCGACCAACACGGCCACCTCGACCGAGCCGAGACCGAGCCCGCCGGCCGCCTCGTCGACCTCGACGCCGAGCCAACCCTGATCGACCATCGCGGCCCAGAGCGCGCGATCGAAGGGCTCCGGCGTGGTCGTGTGCGTGCGCACCCGCGCGGGCGACGCGAGGTCGTCGAGGACGTCGCTCGCACCCGCACGCAACGCCAGCTGATCCTCGGTCAGGTCGAAGTCCATGAGAGGCCGAGTCTCGCAGGCCCCGTCACGACTTCGTCAATCTGACGCCGCCGGCGATGCTGCGCCGCCGAAACGGGGAAGGATCGGTAGATTGCACGTCGCCCCCGATGAAGGAGCCTCGGATGTCGGAAGCACCGGCCAAGCTGCTGTGGAACGGCAAGGAGATCGAGCTTCCCGTCATACGCGGCAGCGAGAACGAGTACGCGATCGACATCTCGAAGCTGCGAGCCCAGACGGGGCTGATCACGCTCGACTACGGCTACATGAACACCGGATCGACGGAGTCGTCGATCACGTTCATCGACGGCGACAAAGGCATTCTCCGCTACCGCGGCTACGACATCGAAGACCTGGCCGAACAGGAGCACCCGTCGTTCCTCGAGACCGCATGGCTCGTGATCTACGGCGAGCTGCCCACCGCGGCGGAGCGCACCGAGTTCAGCCGCCAGATCCGGCTGCACACTCTCGTGCACGAAGACGTCAAGCGCTTCTACTACGGCTTCCCCAAGGACGCGCACCCGATGGCCACCACGGCCTCGGTGGTGAACGCGCTGGCGACCTTCTACCAGGACTCCGAAGATCCGCACGCGCCCGATCAGGTGCAGCTCTCGATCGTGCGCCTGATGGCCAAGCTGCCCACCGTCGCCGCGTACTCGTACAAGCAGTCGATCGGTCAGCCGTTCCTGTACCCCGACAATTCCCTCGACCTCATCGAGAACTTCCTCCGCATGATGTTCGCGGTGCCGTCGGAGCCGTACGAGGTGTCCCCCACCATCGTGCACGCGCTCAAGCAGCTGCTGATCCTGCACGCCGACCACGAGCAGAACTGCTCGACCTCGACGGTGAGGATGGTCGGCTCGGCCGAGGCAAACCTGTACGCGTCGATCGCGGCGGGCGTCGACGCGTTGTGGGGTCCGTTGCATGGCGGCGCGAACCAGGCCTGTGTCGAGATGTTGGAGAACATCCGCGACAACGGCGGCGACGTCGGCGAAGCGGTCCGGCGCGCCAAGGATCCGCACGACCCGTTCCGCCTCTCCGGGTTCGGCCACCGCGTCTACAAGAACTACGACCCGCGGGCCAAGATCTTGAAGGGCACCGCCGAACGCGTCCTCAACGAGTTGAAGTCGAAGGACGTCCTGTTCGACATCGCACTCCAGCTCGAAGAGGTGGCGCTCACCGACGAGTACTTCATCGAAAAGAAGCTGTACCCGAACGTCGACTTCTACTCGGGCCTGATCTACCGGGCGATGGGCTTCCCCACCGACATGTTCCCCGTGTTGTTCGCCATCGGCCGGCTTCCGGGATGGATCGCGCACTGGTGGGAAGGCAACGAGAACCCGAAGACGAAGATCGGCCGCCCGCGCCAGATCTACATCGGCGCAACCGAGCGCAAATACGTGCCGATCGACCAGCGCGTCTAGGTTTCGCGCGCAATGGACCTGCGCGCCACTCCTGCCGAAGCCGCCCTCCGCGACGAAGTACGCGACTGGCTGCGCGCCAACCTCCCGTGGGAGTACGGCAAGGGATTGCCGCCGCGCTTCGACGATCTCGCCGAGGAGGTCGCGTTCGGACGCGCGTGGCAGGCCAAGCTCTCGGGCGGTCGGCTGGTCGGCGTCGCGTGGCCGCACGAGTACGGCGGCCGCGGCGGCGGCCCGGTCGAGCACTACATCGTCACCGAGGAGCTGGCCCGGGCCCGGGCGCCGGAGCTCGTCGGGCGCATCGGCGTCAACCTCGTCGGTCCCACGCTGCTCGCGCACGGCACCGACGAGCAGCGGGCGCGCTGGCTGCCGCGCATCCTCGACGCGTCGGAGATCTGGTGTCAGCTCTTCAGCGAACCGGGCGCCGGTAGCGACCTGACCTCGCTCACGACGCGGGCCGAGAAGGTCGACGGCGGGTTCGTCGTCAACGGTCAGAAAGTGTGGACCAGCTACGCCCAGTTCGCCGACTGGGGCTGGTGCCTGGCGCGTACCGATCCCGACGCGCCGAAGAGCAAGGGCATCTCCGCGCTCGCGGTCGACATGCACGCGCCCGGGGTCGAGGTGCGCCCGTTGCGCCAGATCACCGACGAGTCGGAGTTCAACGAGGTGTTCTTCTCCGACGTGTTCGTCCCCGACGACCGGCTCGTCGGTCCGTTGCACGA
>DASYJT010000357.1:0-2991 GCA_035996165.1 Acidimicrobiia bacterium | reverse complement strand
CGCTCGTCGCCGATCGATGGCGTTTCACCGAACGCGTTTTCGATCCCCGGCTGTTCGGCGACATGTCCGGGCACATGCGCGGTTGAGCGTGCCGGCGCGGGAATGGGCTCGGGTGCGGGCTGGGGAACGGGCGGGGCTGGTTCGGCTCGGCATCGCAACCGCCGTGTTCGCCGGGGGCGCGCTCGTCGCGCACTCGACGCGTCCGAGCGCGTTCGAGATCGGCGTCTTCCGGAGAGTGAACGACCTCCCGAACGGGTTCCGCGTCCCGTTCGAGACGGTGATGCAACTCGGCACTCTGATCGCGGTGATCGTCGTCGCCGGGCTCGTGTTTCTGACGAGCCGCTGGCGGACGGCGCTGTCGGTGTTCGTCTCGGGTGCGGTGGCCGACGGTGTCTCGCACGTCATGCGCGGCGTCGTCGGACGCGGGCGTCCCGTCGATCTGTTGACTCACGTCGTGGTGCGCGGTCCACGGATCACCGGGTTCGGCTACCCGTCGGGGCACACCACGATCGCGACTGCGCTGGTCGCCGCGCTCGCGCCCTCCCTGCCCCGGCCGGCGCGCCGGGTGGCGTGGCTCGCGGCCGGGCTGGTCGCGATCGCCCGGGTATACGTCGGCGCGCACTTCCCCCTGGACGTCGTCGGCGGTCTTGCCCTGGGTACGGCGGTCGGCTCGATCGTGAACCTCGTCGCCGGCCGAGCTGGGTACACGAAGGGTCTTCGAGTTCCCTAGCCTGGCCGGGCGGAAACGACAGCCCGCCCGAGGAGGTTCGCGTGAGCAACCAACCGACGCTCGTGGTGCTCGGAGCATCCGGCGACCTCGCGGCCCGCCTCTTGTTCCCCGCGCTGCTCTCGCTCGAGTTTCGGGAGCGCCTCGCCGACCTCAAGATCATCGGGTACGCCCGCCAGGAGTGGAGCACCGACGAGTTCCACGACCACCTCCGGTCGACGGTCGAGGTGCCGACGCTCGACATCGACGAGAAGTACTTCGAGCGGTTCATCGAACGGATCGAGTTCCACGGCGGCGACATCTCGATCGAGTCGTTGCACGGGCTCAGCGCCGACCTCGACGGTCCGGCGATCTTCTATCTGGCGTTGCCGCCCGGCGTGTTCGCCGATGCCGCCGAGAAGATCGCGAAGGCGGGCCTCGCCGACGAGAAGAACGGATTCCGGCGCCTGGTCATCGAGAAGCCGTTCGGCACCGACCTCGAAAGCGCACTCGCGCTCAACGAGCAGCTCCACAGCCTGTGGCGGGAAGACCAGATCTTCCGGATCGACCATTTTCTCGGCAAGGAGACCGTGCAGAACATGCTCGTGTTCCGGTTTGCGAACCGTTTCATCGAGCCGGTTCTCAAATCCGGACACGTCGACGAGATTCAGATCACCGTGGGCGAGACGCTCGGTGTCGAAGGCCGATCGCGTTATTACGACGGCATCGGCGCGCTGCGCGACATGGTGCAGAACCACCTCATCCAGATGATGACGTTCGCCACGATGGAACCGCCCGCGCTCTGGGACGCGGAAATGATCCGCGACCACAAGGTCGAGGTGCTGAAGTCGGTGCGTAGGGTCGATCCCGAAACCGACGCCGTGCGGGGCCAGTACACCGCCGGCCTGGTCGAGGGTGCTCCGCGCGTCGGGTACCGGACCGAGCCGGGCGTCGATCCGCATTCGCACACGGATACGTTCGCGGCAGTCCAGTTGCACGTCGACACGTGGCGCTGGGAAGGCGTCCCGGTGTTGTTGCGCTCGGGCAAGCGGCTCGCCGCGAAGGCGCACGAGGTCGTGTTCCGGTTCCGTGAGCCGCCGACTCGACTCTTCCGTCACACGCCGCTCGAGCACGCGGAACCCAACTGGCTCGTGTTCCGCATGAGCCCGTCGGAGTGCACCGAGCTGGTGGTGCGCACCAAGCAACCGGGTTTGGAGCTCGAAGCCCGCGAGTCGGTGCTGCGGGCGGATTACGCCACGGAAGGCGACCGTGAGGCGAGCGCGTACGAGTCGCTGTTGCTCGACGTGCTCGAAGGAGATCACACGCCGTTCCTCCGCTTCGACGAAGTCGAGTGGTCGTGGCGCATCGTCGACCCGATCCTCAAGGCATGGGAGCACGGCGCGCCCGAGGAATACGTCGCCGGCAGCGACGGCCCGGCTGGTCAGCACCGTTTTCTCGGCCAGGGCCACTACTGGCGACCGCTGCAGAACCCGACCTGTTAGCGCGCAGGTAGCGCGCCGGGCCCGCGTCTGAACGCGAAGCCCGCACGAAAAACCTCTTGAAACGATTGCCCAGAATCGGGGACGATTCGGCGTGCAGCACGCGCTGCGCGTGGGTACATGGCCGGGCAATCGCCATGAGGAGGGCATCGTGCAGGTTGAAGAACGCTCTGACCGCGCCGCGTCCCGGGAGCCGCGACCATTCGGTCTCGCGGCGGCCATCGCCGGGTTTCTCGGCACCGACATCCCCATAGCCATCGACTGTTACGACGGCAGCCACCTCGGGCCGACCGGAACGGCGGCGCGGATCGTCGTCCGCTCGCCCAAAGCCTTGCGGTACGTGCTCACCGGACCCGGCGAGATCGGGTTCGCGAGGGCGTACGTGGCCGGCGAGATCGAGGTCGAGGGCGACATCTTCGAGGCGCTCGCGCTGCGCGACAACCTGCCCGAGGTCAAGGTGACGCCGCGGGAGTGGCTCCTGCTGGCGCGCGCGACCGGGATCTACGGTCTGAAGCCGTTGCCGCCGCCGCCCGAAGAAGCGCGCGTACGCGGCCGCCGGCACAGCAAGGAACGCGATGCGGCGGTGATCGCTCACCACTACGACGTCTCGAACGACTTCTACCGGATGGTGCTCGGTCCGTCGATGACTTACTCGTGCGCGGTGTTCGCGGGAGCCGACACCACGCTCGAAGCGGCCCAGGCGGCGAAGTACGAGCTGGTGAGCCGCAAGCTCGGGCTGCGCCCCGGAATGCGGCTCCTCGATGTCGGGTGCGGTTGGGGCGGCAT
>DASYJT010000356.1:0-2164 GCA_035996165.1 Acidimicrobiia bacterium | reverse complement strand
ACGCGCTCCGAGCTGATGGACGGCATCAACCAGATCCTCCGCTACGTGCAATGGGCCTTGGTACCCACCGCGGTGTTGCTCGCGTTCAGCCAGTTCCGGGTGCAGGACTCCAACCGCGCGGCGATCGCCGGTGTCGTGGCGGGAGTCGTCGCGATGGTTCCGGAGGGTCTCGTACTGTTGACGAGCCTCGCGTTCGGCGTCGCGGCCGTCACCCTCGCGCGCCGACAGGTGCTCGTTCAGGAACTGCCCGCGGTCGAAGGCCTGGCGCGGGTCGACGTCATTCTGCTCGACAAAACCGGCACGCTCACCGAAGGAGCGATCAGGTTCCACGAGGTGCACGAGATTGCACCCGGTGATCCGGTTTCGGAAGCGCTGGGCGCGCTGGCGAACGACGACAACCGGAACGCGACGATGAACGCGTTGTGCGAGGCGTTCCCCGCGCCCGACGGCTGGGAGCGAACCGCGGCGACACCGTTCTCGTCGAGCCGCAAGTGGAGCGGGGTGACGTTCGGCGACAAGGGAACGTGGGTTCTCGGCGCGCCCGAGATGGTGTTGCCCGAGCGCGCGGCGGACGATCCAGTGCGCGCCGAGGCAAACCGTCTCGCGGCCGTCGGGCAACGAGTGCTCGTGCTCGCGCACACCGACGCGGCGCTCGTCGACGAGGAGTTGGCCGCCGGTCTGAATCCGTCGGCGCTGGTCGTGTTCGAGGAGGAGATCCGGCCCGACGCCGCCGACACGCTGCGGTACTTCGCGGAACAGGGCGTGCGCTGCATGATCATCTCCGGCGACAACCCGCACACCGTCGGCGCGATCGCCGCGCGCGTCGGCGTCGACGGCGGCGACCGGGCCTTCGACGCGCGCGAGCTCCCCGACGATCCTGACGCGCTGGGCCGCGTGCTCGATGAGTATTCGGTGTTCGGGCGCGTCACACCTCAGCAGAAACGCGCGGTCGTCGGCGCGCTCCAGAAGCGCGGTCACGTCGTGGCGATGACCGGCGACGGCGTGAACGACGCGCTGGCGCTGAAGGACGCCGACATCGGTGTCGCGATGGGCAGCGGCGCGCCCGCGACCCGAGCCGTCGCCCAGGTCGTGTTGCTCGACGGCAAGTTCGCGAACATGCCCAGCGTGGTCGCCGAGGGCCGGCGCGTCATCGCGAACGTCGAACGCGTCGCCAACCTCTTCGTCACGAAGACGTTCTACGCGATGCTCCTTGCGATCCTCATCGGGCTCGCGCGGTGGCCGTACCCGTTCCTTCCTCGCCACCTCACCGTTGTGAGCAGCCTGACGATCGGCATCCCCGCGTTCTTCCTCGCGCTCGCGCCGAACCGGCGCCGCTACGAGCCGGGGTTCGTTCGTCGCGTGTTGTTCGTCGCCGGTCCGGCGGGGGTGATCGTGGCGGTGTCGACGTTCGCCGCGTACGCGATCGCGCGCCACTACGACGACCTGTCGGTCGCGCGCACTGCCGCGACGATCACGTTGCTCATCGTCGGCCTGTGGGTGCTGAACCTGCTCGCCCGGCCGATCACTCCGGGCCGGGCCATCCTGTTCGGCTCGATGGTCGGCGCCTTCGTGCTGATCCTGGTGGTCCCGGGCCTACGCGACTGGTTCGCGTTGGGACTCCCGAGTGGCTCGTCGATGGTCGGTGCGTTCGGGTGCGCCGCCGCCGGCATCGCCGCGCTCGAGATCGGTTGGCAGGTCCGGCAGATGCGCCTGCCCGCCGACCAACGCACGGCGCGCTGGGCGTGGCGCGGTGCGACCGCCGGCTCAGACCGGGTCGGTTAGCGCGAGATCAGCGTCGTACACGGCCGCGCAGTGTTCTGCTTGCGGGCAGCCGTTGCAGGCGGTGGGCGGTACCCGCCGGACGAAGCCGAGCTCGACGTGCCAGCAGCGGCTGCAACTTCCGCACAGGAAGTGCACCTCTTCGACGTCGCGGGCGACGATCGGCCTCAGCTGCCAGCTCCGGCACTTGGGGCAGTGGTCGAGCGGGCGCCGGATCAACGCCGGCTCGTGGCTCTGCGTCTGGTCCGATGGGGTCTGGCCGAACGAGGTATTGCTCATCGAGGTGCTCATACCCATGTCCTCGGCTCGCGTGTGTACCTACTGAGATCACTTACGACATTACGCGCCGACCGCACCCTTTCAGCGCATTCTCAACACTGCAACG
>DASYJT010000355.1:0-1780 GCA_035996165.1 Acidimicrobiia bacterium | reverse complement strand
GTCGGGGAACGTCAGATCGGTGACGACGACGTGCGGCTCGACGTCGAGCGATTGCAGCCCTTTCACGCCGGTCGACTGGGCGACGACCTCCAGGTCGGGTTCCTGGTCGAGCAGCGCTCGCAAGCCCTCGCGAAACATCGTCTGATCGTCGACGAGCGCAAGGCGTATGACTTCCTCAGACTGTTCGGTCAAAGTTCTTCGCTCATGCACGGTTTTCTCCTTGCCGCCCGGCACCGGAGACTCAGCAGTATCTCACTCTGCCGTAAGTGTGTGGTCCCGCCCCCGGCGGGGTTTCCCGCATTTCTCCGAAGCCGAACACTCACAAGGATGGGAGAACCACGTTCCCGGGAGAGGCCGATCGACGGCATGTCCGCTCCGGGCCGGGGGTTGACCTACAATGCCCGCAACGGCTGTTCCGTTCATACCGACCAGCCGGGTTTCCAGTCTTCGGTCCGCCCCAAGGCGCTGCCGGAGCTGGAAGGGCTTTCGGGCCCGCACTCTTCGGGGACGCACGTCGCGTCCTCCTTGGTATCCAGCGGAGAAATGTGACCGGAACTCCGACGCCGACGCCGCTCGCGCCTTGGCAGTTCGACATGTACGTCGACGCCGAGATCGACGGCGATGCCACGGCCGAACAACTCGCGGCACTGCAAGCGCAGCCGATCGAATGGCGCGCCGCATTGCTCGCGCTCCTACACGACTCCGAGGAGCACCTCGCGAGCGCGCGTTCGCTGCGCGGTGAGGAACGCGAACAGGTCATCGCCGACCTCGAGTCGGAACACCGTCGCATCGCCGACGCCTGGGCGCGCCACACGGGTCAACGGCGAACTGAGGCCGCGCCCCGAGCGGGGCGCGCCAATCGGAACGAGCGCGAGCGCGACAACGCCGAGGAGCGCGACCTCGAGCCGGGAGTCGTGCAGGTCCAGGTGTCGTGGGAACCGGGTCGTGTCGTCGCGTGGGCCGCGGGAAGGAACGCGCCTGCGGCGACGGCCGACGAGCTCGCGAAGATGCTCGCCGCGGCGGGCGCCCCGAGCGCGGGCTGGACCCGTCACGGACCGGTACCGATCCCCGGGAGTTCGCGCGCCGACGCGCAGGCGATCCCGGTGGGTGAAGTGTTGGGCTGGTTGGTGGCGGCCGGCACCGGACAGGTCGAGGGCGTCGGCGCGAGCGTCCGGTGGCTCGGCCGGGTCGCGATCTGGGCGGTCGAGCTCACCGCGCGCGGCGCCATGGTTCCCTTCCTTCGCCAACGCACGCGCCGCGGCGGGAGCGCACGCGATTCGAACGGCTCGTACTCGGTGCGCTGGACGCCCGCCCTCGTCGACCCCGCCCGGCTCGGGCGCCTGATCGAGACGATGCCCGGTTCCCTGCTCGCGCTCGACCAGGACGTGGACGCCCGGGCCCTGACCCGCTCCGCGCTCACGGGCATGGTCGACGCGATTTGCCGCGACGGCGCCCGTCAACTCGAGATGCCGGCGCCACCGCCGAACGTCCGCACCGCGACCGACGTCGCCGAGGCGTTCCTCGGGCGGCTCGACGGCAGTGCGTTCGACGCGCCGACGCGCCTGGCGGGCGATGTCGCGACTCGTCTCGAACGCTGGGGCCGTTCCGTCACCGGCGAGCGCGGTCGCCTGATCGTCCGCCTCGATTCTCCCGACGACTCGAACGCCTGGCACCTCGCGGTCTTCGCGACGGGCACGCGTGGCGAGCAACTTCCGATCGAACAGGCGATCGTCAACGCGGGCGCGGGCCGTCCGCACCTCGAAGACGAGATCACGCGCCT
>DASYJT010000354.1:0-4745 GCA_035996165.1 Acidimicrobiia bacterium | reverse complement strand
GTCGACGATCACGGCGATCGCGTTGCTCTTGTTCGTCGGTGCGATCGGCAAGAGCGCCCAACTCCCGTTGCACATCTGGTTGCCCGACGCGATGGAGGGCCCGACCCCGGTCTCGGCCCTCATCCACGCGGCGACCATGGTGACGGCCGGCGTGTTCCTCGTCGTGCGCGCCCACGTGTTCTTCGACATCTCCAACCACGCGGGCACGATCGTCGCGTGGGTGGGTGCGATCACCGCGCTCTATGCGGCGAGCGTCGCCCTCGTGCAGAACGACATCAAGCGCGTGCTCGCGTACTCCACCATCAGCCAGCTCGGCTACATGTTCCTCGCCGCCGGTGTGGGTGCGTACAGCGCCGCGATCTTCCACATGATCACTCACGCGTTCTTCAAGGCTCTCCTGTTCCTCGGCGCCGGTTCGGTGATCCACGGGATGCACGACGAGCAGGACATGCGGCGGATGGGCGGGTTGCGCAAGTACATGCCGATCACCGCGGCGACGTTCATCGTCGGTTGGCTCGCGATCGCGGGCATCTTCCCGTTCGCGGGTTTTTGGTCGAAGGACGAGATCCTGGCCAAGGCGTGGTTCAGTCACAACTACGCGCTGTGGGCCGTCGGCGCGGCCGGCGCCCTCCTCACCGCCTTCTACATGACCCGTCAGGTGTGGTTGGTCTTCTTCGGGCCGGAGCGCTTCCGCGACGACGCGGCCCTGCTGCACCACGACGAGCGGCCCCAACCACTCGAACCCGCGGAGCCGGTGGCGGCGACCGCCGGGGAGCACCACGGGCTCGAGCCGCACGAATCGCCCTGGACGATGTACGTGCCGCTCGCGGCGCTCGCCGCGCTCGCGGTCGTCGGCGGCGGGCTCGACCTCCCGTTCACGAACTACAAGCTCAACGTGCTCGATCGTTGGCTCGAGCTCCCGGAGTCGCACGCCGCGACCTCGTTCGGTTTGGGCCTGCTGCTCTCGACGATCGCGCTCACGATCGGCGTCGTCGGGATCGTCGCGGGTGTGCGGACATACCGAAACGGTCTGCGCCGCGAGGGCACCGATCCGACCGTCGAACGACTCGGCGGGTTCGCGGGTGTGCTCGAGAACGCCTGGTACATCGACATCGGGCTCGCCCGGCTCGTCAGCGGTCCGGTCACCGCGTTCGCCCGTTTCCTCAGTGACGGCGTCGACCGGGCGGGCATCGACGGCGCGGTGAACGGCATTGGCACCGCGGCGCGCGGCGCCGGTGGCGGATTGCGGCGCCTCCAGACGGGCCTCGTGCGCAACTACGCGCTGGGTGTCGCGTTCGGCACCGTGCTCCTCTTGCTCTACGTCGCGACGCGGGTGACCTTCTGATGCCGCTGCTCGCCGCGCTGGCGCCGTCGACCTCGTCGAACCTCGGCTACCCGCTGCTCACCTTCCTCGTGTTCATCCCGGCGGCGGGCGCGCTGGTGGCGATGCTCATGCCCGCCCGGCGCCCCGAGCTGACGCAGGTCGTGGGTTACGTCACGAGCATGGCCACGTTCGGGATGGCGGTGTTCCTCCTCACGCAGTTCGACACCAACCCGCTGAAGGGGGGGTTCCAGCTCCTCGAGGATCACTCGTGGATCGGCGCGCTCGGGGTTCGGTGGACGCTCGGCGTCGACGGGATCAGCCTCTTCATGGTCGCGCTCAGCGCGCTGCTGTTCCCGATCGCACTCCTCGCGTCGGCGAAGGTCGCGAAGCCGAAGCAGTTCATCATCTGGATGCTGCTGCTCGAGTCGGCGATGATCGGCGTGTTCCTCGCGCTCGACGCGCTGGTCTTCTTCATCTTCTTCGAGTTCGTGCTCGTCCCGATGTACTTCCTCATCGCGGGTTGGGGCCACGACAACCGGCGCTACGCGGCGATGAAGTTCTTCTTGTTCACCATGGCCGGTTCCGCGTTCTTGTTCGCCGGGATCTTGTCGATCGCGTTCATGCACCAGCACTCCACGCATGTGCTGACCTTCGACGTTCGCACGCTCACCGACTGGGCCGCGGCCAACGTCCACGGTGGTACGGCGAAGTTGCTGTTCCTCGCGTTCGCGGTCGGGTTCGCGGTCAAGGTCCCGTTGTTCCCGTTCCACACGTGGTTGCCCGACGCGCACACCGATGCGCCGACCGCGGGCTCGGTTGTGCTGGCCGGCGTCATGCTCAAGATCGGCGCATACGGCTTCTTGCGCTTCGCGATCCCGTTCTTCCCGCAGGCCGCCGTCGACCTGGCGCCCGTGCTTCTCGTTCTCGCGGTCATCGGCATCACCTACGGCGCCATCGTCGCCGCGATGCAACCGAACCTGAAACGCATCGTGGCGTACTCGTCGGTGGCGCACCTCGGCTTCGTGGTGCTCGGAGTGTTCGCGTTGACGAACCAAGGGATCTCGGGCGGGCTCTTCACGATGCTGTCGCACGGTCTGACCACCGGTGCGCTCTTCCTGCTCGTCGGCATGTTGTACGACCGCCGTCACACCTACGAGCTGAGCAACTTCCGTGGTTTGTGGAAGGTCGCGCCGGTGTTCGGCGGGCTATTCGTCGCGGCGACGTTCGCGTCGATCGGCCTTCCCGGCTTCTCCGGCTTCGTCGGTGAGTTCCTGGCGCTGCTCGGCGCGTTCCTCAGCAGCCGTTGGTATGTGGTCGTCGCGTCGACCGGCGTGATTCTCGCGGCCGTGTATCTCTTGTGGGCCGTGCAACGCGCGTTCACCGGCGAGCCCGACGACGCGAACCGCGACACCCCCGACATCGGGTTCCGCGAGATCGTCACCGTCGTACCGCTGCTCGGGCTCTCGTTGTTCCTCGGCTTCTACCCCAAGCCGGTGCTCGACCGGCTCCAGCCTTCGGTGCAGGCGTTGATCCATCACGTCGAGTCCAACAGCAACTACAAGGCGCCGACCGCCCCGAACGCGCCGGTCGCCGCGCGCGAGCAAGGGACGTCCAAGTGATCGCCGCCGTCGCGCCCGCCATCGCGCACAGTCCCGTCGACTGGTTCGCAATCGCGCCGGAGATCGCGCTGTTCGGCGCCGCGATCGCGATCGTCGTGCTGCGGTCGGTGGTGCGCCACGACCCACGCGTTCCGGTTGCGTCGATGTTCATCGCGATCGCGGGAGTCGTCGTTTCGGGCGTCTTCACCGGCGTGCAATGGGGATACGTACACGGCAACGGCCCGTACCAGGCGCTCAGCGGGCTGGTCGCGGTCGACGGCTTCGCGGTGTTCGTGAAGTCGGTGATCCTCGGCGCCACCTTGCTCGCGCTGCTCTTGTCGGGCGGCTATCTCCGCCGGGAGAACCTCGAGAGCCCCGAGTACTTCGCGCTCATGTTGTGCTCGGCCACCGGCATGATGCTGATGGCTTCGGCGAACGACCTGATCACGATCTTCTTGTCGCTCGAGATCCTCTCGATCGCGTTGTACGTCCTGACCGCGTTCGACCGCCGGCGCCTCACCTCGCAGGAGGCCGGACTCAAGTACTTCCTGCTCGGCTCGTTCTCGTCGGCGGTGTTCCTCTACGGCATCGCGCTCGTCTACGGCGCGACCGGAACGACGAACCTCACGGGCATCGCCACATTCCTGGCCGACACGGTGCTCCTGCACGACGGCGTGTTGTTCGTCGGTTTCGCCCTCCTGCTCGTCGGGCTCGGCTTCAAGGTCGCGGCCGCGCCCTTCCACATGTGGACGCCCGACGTCTACCAGGGCGCGCCCACTCCGGTGACCGCGTTCATGGCGGCCGCGACCAAAGCCGCCGCCTTCGCCGCGCTGCTGCGCGTGTTCGTCGGTGCCTTCCAGATCTACGAGGTCGACTGGCGCCCGGCCGTCTTCGGCCTCGCGGTGTTGTCACTGCTCGTCGGCAGTATCGCGGCCGTGGTGCAGACCGACGTGAAACGGATGCTCGCCTATCAGTCGGTCTCGCACGCGGGCTACGTGCTCATCGGCGTGCAGGCCGCGACCGCCAAGGGCACGAGCGCCGCGCTGTTCTACGTCTGCACGTACGCGGTGATGGCAACGGGCGCGTTCGCGATCGTGATGCTGGTCGCGCGCCGCGGCGACGACCGCCACGAGCTCACCGACTACCGCGGTTTGGCATCGGCGCGTCCGGTGCTCGCCGGGCTGCTCACGTTGTTCTTGTTGGCCCAGGCGGGTGTTCCGTTCACGGGTGGTTTCGTCGCCAAGCTCTCGGTGTTCAGTGCGGCGATCGACGTCGGCCAGTACTGGCTTGCGATCGTGGGAATGCTCGCGGCGGTGATCGGCGCGTTCGTCTACCTGCGCATCGTGCTCGCGATGTACGCGCCGCCCGACGACGAGACGGCCCCCGACGGTCCGCGCATCGTCGTCGACGCGGGTACCGGTGTCGCGCTGACGATCGCGGCCGGCGCCATCGTCTTCCTCGGCGTCGTGCCCGGCGTCATGCTCGACTTCGCCCGCGCCGCCACCCAGCTCCTCGCCCACTGACGCTCACCCCCAAGGGCGACCTCAAAAAAAACCCCCCAAAACCCCCAACAGTTGGCAGGAAAAACGTTGGTGGGGAACGATTTCCCTGCCAACTGTTGGTGGTATTTCGGAGGGTTGGGGGCCGCGCGCGCTAGGCGGGGGGTTTGAAGCCGCCGCGGCGACGGGAGAACGCGACGAGCGCGAGCGGCCAGCCGATGATCCCGATGCCGGCGAAGCCGAACCACTGCAACGCGTATTGCAGGTGGTTTACCTGGTCGGGCGCGGGCGGCACGGGCAACGCGGGCGCGCCCGACGTCGGAG
>DASYJT010000353.1:0-10629 GCA_035996165.1 Acidimicrobiia bacterium | reverse complement strand
GCAACCGCGACGGGCGCGTCGCCCGACGTGGCCGGCATCTGCGACGACGAACCGATGTGCATGCACACCACGGTGTTCGTCTCTTGGCACGCGACGAAGAACGGGTCCCACTCGCCCGAGTGGATCGACGGCAATCCCAGCTTGGCCGGGATCTCGCTGAAGCACACCGCGTGCACCCCGCGCGCCGCGTTGCGGCGGACCTCGGCGGCCGCGAGCTGCGCGTCCCACAACGGGATCAGCGTGAGCGGGATGAGGCGACCATTGCTGTCGCCGCACCACTCCTCGACCATCCAGTCGTTGTAGGCGTGCACGCACGCCTCGGCGAGCGCACGGTCTTTCGCCTCGAGGAAGGTCTGCCCGCAGAAGCGGGGGAAGGTGGGGAAGCACAGCGACGCCTCGACCCAGTTCATGTCCATGTCGTCGAGGCGCGCCTTCGGGTCGTAACAACCGGGCCGCATCTCGTCGTACGTGATCGGCGACATCGTCATGTCGTCGCGGTCGAAGCCGACCGCGGCCACGTGGCGCTTGTTGATGTAGACGAGGTCTTCGTAGACCCAACAGTCGGCTTTGGGGCCCGCCTCGTCGAAGGTCTGCTCGTACGCGCCGCCGCCGATGTGGCGCATGACCCCGATGCCCCGCCGCTCCACGTGGGGCCCGGCCTCCCGGAACTTCGCCGGCAGCCAGCGCTCGAAGAGGTGCGCGGGCTCGACGATGTGATCGTCGACGCTGATGATCTTGGGCAATTCTGCGGCCATTCGCCCGATATTAGAGATGGTCTTGAGATCAGCTCCCATACGGTCGACAATCTGGGCGTGGCGCAGGGAAGCGCAAGTGCACTCATTCCGGCGGGGGAGTACCGGCCGAGCTCCGGTACCGCGAACTGGTCGCTCGCGAGCGCGACGGGTTGGGTCGTGCTCGCAGTGGGCTTGGCCGACCTCGGGCTCTTGTTCCCGGCATCGATGTGCTTCGCGCTGTGGCTCCAGTGCCGCCAGAAGCTCGTCGTCGACGGCGGCACGGTGTACCGGATCGGACTGCGGCCCGTGGTGTTCGATCTCGCCACCGCCGAGGTCGTCAGTGCCGGTCGGCCGTGGTGGCAGGAGTTGTTCTTCCTGGGGAAGAGCCTGCAGATGCGCGACGCCGACGGCCACCGCCTCTACCTGGAGTCGTGGCTCTGGGACGCGCCGACCCGGGCCGCGTTCGTCGAAGCGATCGCCGACACCTCGCGCTCGTAGACTCCCCGCTTCGTGGAGCTGCGTTACTCGGAAGCCGATGAATCGTTTCGCGCGGAGTTGCACGCGTGGCTCGACGCGACCCTGCCGTCGCTCGCCCCGCAACCGCCGCGCGACGCGTGGCCCGAGCGTCGTACATGGGACACCGACTGGCAGCGCCGATTGTTCGACGCCGGTTACGCGGGTTTGCACTGGCCGAAGGAGTTCGGTGGGCGGGGCGCGTCGCCGACCGAGCAGCTGATCTTCTACGAAGAGACCGCCCGCTCCCGCGCCCCGTATGTCGGCGTGAACTTCGTCGGCACGTTGCACGCGGGCCCCACGCTCATCGAGGAGGGCACCGACGCGCAGAAGGCCGAGCATCTCCCCAAGATCCTGCGCGGCGACGAGGTGTGGTGCCAAGGGTTCTCCGAGCCGGGTGCCGGTTCCGACCTCGCCTCGCTGCGGACGCGCGCCGAGCGCGACGGCGACGACTACATCCTGAATGGCCAAAAGATCTGGTGCTCGTTCGGCCAGATCGCCGACGTCGGCGAGTTCCTCGTGCGCACCGACCCGGAAGCGCCGAAGAACCGCGGCATCTCCTGGCTGATCCTGCCGATGGATCTCCCCGGCATCGAAGTGCGCCCGCTCAAGACCGTGCTCGGCAGCTCGGAGTTCGCCGAGGTCTTCCTCACCGACGTGCGGGTCCCGGTCGAGAACCGCGTCGGCGACGAGAACGACGGCTGGCGCGTCACCAACGTCACGCTGAAGTACGAACGCGGTACCGCGTTCGTGAGCGAGCTCGTCGACTCCATCCGCTTGGCGGAGGATCTCGCCGGAATGGTGCGCGAAGGCAAGGTCGAGGTCGAGCTGGGTCGATGTATCGCGGAGTTCGACGCCTTGTGGGCGTTGACCAAACGCAACGTCTCCCAAGCGGCGCGCGGCACGAGCGGTCCCGGCGCGATGGTCATGAAGCTCGCGTACTCCGAGGCGCGCCAACGCTTCGGCGAGCTGTGCCTCAAGGCCCTGGGTCCCGACGCGTTGCACATCGACGACAACGAGCTCGTCGAGGAACGGCTGCGCACACTTGCGTTGACGATCGCGGCGGGCGCGTCGCAGATCCAGCGGAACATCATCGGCGAGCGCGTCCTCGGTCTGCCTCGGGAGCCGCGGTAATGGATCTCGACCTGTCCGACGACCAGGTTGCGCTCCGCGACGGCATCGCTTCGATGCTCGCGGCGCGCATCCCGATCGAGCGCGTGCGCGAGGGATTCGACCGCGCGCTGTTCGACGAGCTCGCCGGCGCGGGCGTGTTCTCGCTCCGGGCCGATGGGTTCTCCTGGGCGGAGTGCGTCGTCGTGTTCGAACAATTGGGTCGCCACTGCGTTCCCGGACCGCTCGTGCCGTCGGTGCTCGTCGGTGACGGGCGGATCGTGGGAACCGCGCGCGCGACCTCGCCGATCTGGATCGAGCACGTCGATGCAGTCGACGTGTTGGTCGTGACCGAGACCGGCGGGCGCGGGATGCAGGAGGTGGATCCGAGCGCGGTCGAGTGCAATCTCTCGTCGTGGCCGCTCGACCCGTGCACTCCCGTCTCGCGGGCCGCGGCGATGCCCGAAGGCAAGCGCGTCGACCTCGACGGCAACGAGTGGATGCGCTCGGGTGCGACTCTCACGGCGGCGTTCCAGCTCGGTCTCGCCGACCGGCTGACCGAGCTCGCGGTTGCCTACGCCAAGGAGCGCGTCCAGTTCGACCGGCCGATTGGTGGCTTCCAGGCGATCAAACACATGCTGGCCGACATGCTCACGCGCACCGAGGTGGCGCGGGCGGCCGTCTACAGCGCAGGTGCGGTGCTCGACGAAGCAGCCGACCTCACGACGATGCACCGTCTCGTCCACGGCGCCAAGGTCGTGGCCGGTGACGCCGCGATCGCCAACGGCAAGGCCGCGACGCAGGTGTTCGGCGGCATGGGCTTCACGTGGGAGGTCGACGTCCATCTCTTCTTGAAGCGCGCGTGGGTCCTCGAGACGCATTTCGACAGCGCGGACGGCAACGCCGGCCTCGTCTACAAGGCGGTCACCGCGCCCGGCATATAGGGCGATTCCTGACGCTAATGTCATGTCCATGACGCGGCCCCAAACCACAGTGGTGGCGGCGCTCGCCGAGCGTCTCGCCTCCGATCCCGACGGTCCCTACCTCGATTTCTCGTCCGCCGGCGAGAGCACGAAGTTCACGGCGCGCGAGATGGATCGGGAGTCGAACCGTCTCGCACACACGTTGCGTGAGCTCGGCGTGCAGCACGGCGACCGGGTGGCGACGCTGCTCGAGAACCGGGCGGAACAGGTCGTCAGCTTCTTCGCCGCGTTGAAGCTCGGCGCGGTCCAGGTGCCGATCAACACCGCGTACAAGGGCGAGTTCCTGCGCCACCAGCTCGCCGACTCGGGTGCCAAGGTCTTCTTCGTGCAGGGCGACTTCGCGTCACGCGCGGTCGAGGTCGTCGGCGCCGACGCGACGCCCGAACTTACGCACTGCATCACCGTCGACCCGCCCGACGCGGTCATCGACGCCCGTCCCACCATCTCTTGGCAGGACGCGCTCGGCGCGGGGAGCGACGAGCCCGTCGCCGACGTCGCCGTTCGCCCGGGCGACCTCGCGTGCTTCATATACACGGCGGGCACGACCGGTCCGTCGAAGGGCTGCATGCTCTCGCACAACTACGTCGTGAGCCTGGCCGAGCAGATCGCGCGGGCGTGGCAACGCCGGGCCGACGACGTGGTGCTCACGCCGCTGCCGCTCTTCCACTTCAACGCGATCTCGGTCTGCGTGGTGGGCACGTTGCTCACCGGCGGACGCGCGGCGATCGAGCGCCGGTTCTCGGTGAGCAACTTCTGGCCCGAGATCAAGCGCACCGGCGCCACGATGATCAGCATGCTCGGCTCGCCCGCGATCCTCATCGCCAACGCCGACGACCACCCCGACCAGCAGGGTCATCACCTGCGCCTGTGCGCGGCCGCGCCGATGCCGCCCGACACCGACCGTCTGTGGCGGACGCGATTCGGGTGCAAGACCTTCAGCGCGGGCTACGGGCTCACCGAGGCGTCGCTGATCTCGATGCTCGACGCGGGGGAGGAGAATCGGCCGGGCGCCGCGGGCAAGCCGAACCTGCACGAGTTCGACGTGCGGCTCGTCGACGACGACGACGTCGAGGTCGCCCCCGGCGAGGTCGGCGAGATCGTGTGCCGCCCGAACGGCCCGAACCTGATGTTCGCGGGTTACTGGAACCGGCCTGACTCCACGGTCGAGGCCACTCGCAACCTCTGGTTCCACACCGGTGACCTCGGGCGCGTCGACGAAGAGGGGTTCATCTACTTCGTCGATCGCAAGAAGGATGCGCTGCGCCGTCGGGGCGAGAACATTTCGAGCTTCGAGATGGAAAAGGTGCTGTTCGGTCACGCCGCGATCAAAGACGTGGCGGTGCACGCAGTCCCGAGCCCGCTCGGTGAGGACGACGTCAAGGTCACGGCGGTGCTGCAACCGGATGTCCGGGTCAGCGAAGAAGAGCTGTGCCGCTGGGTCGCCGACCGCGTGCCGTTCTTCGCGATCCCGCGCTACGTCGAGTTCCGCGCCGACCTCCCCCGTAACCCGGTGGGGCGGGTGCTGAAGTACCAGCTGCGCGACGAAGGTGTCACGGAGCACACCTGGGACCGCGAGGCGGCCGGAGTGACCTTCGAGCGTCGCTGACGTGTGGCAAACGTCACCGGCTGGGGCCTCAATCTGACCGTCGGAACCGACGATATGCATCTTGTTGTTCGTGGAGCAGATCCGCGAACGGGATGATGCGTTGATCCGCCCGACTGTGATTTGGTCGCCTCGTCGGCGGGGAGCAAGTGGCGAACCCTCCGTCCCGTCATGACTCAAGTCGGACTCAGGAGATCGCCGCAGTGAAGACTTCCGCAACGCCTCGTCGCTCGGGCCGATTCGGGCGCGTCGTCGCCCGCGCCTCGCTGACCCTTGCGGTCGGGCTCGCGGTGGTGCCGGTGACGGCCGGAACCGCGTCGGCCGGGCTGCTGTCGCCGATCGTGTCGACGCTGCTGCCGTCGTGTGCGCCGCGACCGACCTCGACCGCGTTCCAGCAGTGGGGCGATTCGAGCAACTACTTCTTGATGCCGAACGGCGGCTTCGAATCCGGCACGTCCGGTTGGGTGACCACCCCGGGCGTCGGGATCGCGAGCGACAACGAGAGCTTCCATATCAATGGTGCGAACGACGCGCACAGTCTCACGATGGGAACCGCGCAGGTCGTCGCCTCGCCGACCGTCTGCGTCTCGATGGGCGAGAACACCATCCGCATGTTCGTCAAGGGCTCGGGCGTCGCGACATCGGTTCTCCATGTCCAGGCCTTCGTCCAGAACCGGCTCACCGGATTGGTCCTGTCGACCGGGTTCGACATCCGGGGAACCGCGGGCGTGACCGGTTGGGCACCGAGCCCCCGGATGTACATCCCGAACCTCCTCGGTGGCGTGCTCGCAACCCAGAACCTGACGCTGGTCTTCTCGACGAGCGGTCCGCCCGCAACGTGGAACATCGATGACGTCTACGTCGACCCCTTCAAGTCGCGGTAGCGGGCGCGCTCGCGCGGCTTCGAGCGGCGTGAACGCCGCGGTCGAGGAAGTCCGGGCGGTCGACGACGCCCGGAACCGAGGCGCCGAGGAACCTCGAACCCATCGGCGGCCGCATTCGGACAGTTGGTTGGCGGCCGCCTACGTGTTCGGTCTCGGCGTGTGGTTGTTGGCATCACCGCCGGCGAACGTCAGCTTCGTTGTCCTCGCGGCCTGCATCGCCGCCCACGCCGTCGCCGGGTCGATCGACTTCGAGATCGGGCCCGGCTCGGTGGTGCCCACGACCCCCGTACTCGTCGCCTGCTTCTTCCTGGTTCCCGCCCAACTCGTCCCCGTCGTCGCAATCGGGTCGACGCTGGCGGCCGCGGCGGTTGGTCGGCTGCGCGACCGCAGTCGACGCGATCGCTTCCCGGTCCTCATCGGTTCCGCACTGCACGCCATCGGCCCCGCCGTGGTCTTCTTCGTCGCCGGCGCGACCCGGCCGCGTCCGGCGGACTGGCCGATCTACCTGGCCGCGGCCGGCGCGCAGCTGGTAGTCGACGCCGCGGTCTCGTGGTACCTGAACTGCTTCCGGCTCGGCGTGTCGAGGGACCTGCTCGCCAAGGCGCTCGGATTCGCGTACCTCGTCGACCTGTTGCTCTTCCCGCTCGGATACGTCATCGCGTTCGTCGCGGCCGGATCGCCGGCGGGACTCCTTCTCGTCGTGCCGCTGCTCGTGCTTCTCTCCGTGTTGCAACGGGACCGGACGCAACAGCTCGATCGTGCGATCGCGCTCGCCACGCACGATCCCCTCACCGGCCTTCCGAATCGGACGTTGTTCCACGAACGACTCGACGAGCGGCTCGCCCTCGACCGACCGATCGCCGTGCTGTTGATCGACCTCGATCGCTTCAAGGAAGTGAACGACACACTGGGTCACGCGCTCGGGGACGAGCTCCTGATCGAGGTCGGGATGCGGCTGCGGCCGCTGCTTGGGGCGCCCGATCTCGTCGCCCGGCTCGGCGGTGACGAGTTCGCCGCGTTCATCGAGGTCGACGACGTCGACGACGCGTGCCGACGGGCGGAGGAGTTCATCGCCCGTATTCGTGAGCCGTTCGATATCGCCGGGCTCGATTTCGATATCGACGCGAGCGTCGGCATCGCGCTCGCGGGCGACCGGTCGCTGACGGCCGCCGACCTGGTTCGGCGCGCCGACGTGGCCATGTATACGGCCAAGGAAGACCGGACCGGGAGCGCGCTGTACTCGAGCGATCGCGATCACTACAGCGCGGAGCGTCTCGAGCTGGCCGGTCGCCTACGCCGCGGCATCGCCGACGGCGAGCTCGTGTTGCACTACCAACCCCAAGTTGATCTCGCGACGGGCAAGCCGGTCGGAGTCGAGGCGCTGCTTCGGTGGGACCACCCCGAACGTGGTCTGGTGTCGCCCGACGAGTTCGTACCGGTCGCGGAGCGGACGGAGCTCATTCGTCCGCTGACGTCGTTCGTGTTCTCGACTGCAATCGCGCAGGCGGCCGCCTGGCGTCGAGCGGGATACGACATCGCAGTCTCGGTGAACCTGTCGCCGCGCAACCTCGGTGAGGACGATCTCGTCGACTCGATCGCCCGGCTTCTGCTGACCCACGATCTCCCGCCGTCGTCGCTCGTCGTCGAGTTGACCGAGACAACCGTCATGACGAGCCCAGGTCGGGCCGCCGAGATGATGCGCCAACTGCGCACCATCGGCGTGCGCATCTCGATCGACGACTTCGGCACCGGCCATTCGTCGCTCGCGTATCTGACGACACTGCCGACCGACGAGCTCAAGGTCGACCGGTCGTTCATCCAAGCGCTCTCGACCGATCCGAATTCCGAGACCGTCGTCCGCGCGATCGTCGACCTCGCGCGGAGCCTGCGGCTCGACGTCGTTGCGGAGGGCGTCGAGACCGAAGAAGACGCCGACACGCTACGGAACCTCGGGTGCCCGACCGGCCAGGGCTACCTCTACAGCCGACCGCTTCCCGCCGACCGGCTCACCGCATGGATCGACAGCCAGGTCACCGACCGTGCAGCCGAGCTGCGGGCGATCTCGGCCGCGACACCCGTCGCCGCATCCAACAACTGATCGGCAACTGAACGGCGTTCAGGTCTTGCCGGGTTCTTAGTCGATGGTCAGAGATTCCCTACGTGCGTTCTTCATCGTGGTGTTCGTCCCGAATCGTTCGGGCCGAAATGCCAACGAGAGGAACGACACCATGAAGTCCCCCAAAAGAGGCATCCTGGCAGCATCCATGTTCGCGGCGATGGCTGCGGGCGGCGCGTTCGGCGTCACCCTGCTCACGCCCGCGGTCGGTTCGGCGGCCTCGAACACCGGCACGACAACCGCGGCGCCGTCCGGTGGAGCGCCCTCCGCCGCTCCCGCATTCGACCCGACCAAGGGCGGTCATACCGCCAACGGCATCACCGAGGTGCTCCTCACCGGTGACGCCGCGACGAAGGCCGACGCCGCCGCGCGGAAGGCCGTTCCCGGCGGCACGATTCAACGCGTCGAGAACGACGCCGAAGGCGCGACGTACGAAGCGCACGTCACGAAGTCAGACGGTTCGCAGGTCACGGTGAAGCTCGACGCGAGTTTCAAGGTCACCTCGGTCGAGACCGGCCGCTGATCATCCGTCCCGCCTGCGGGGGTCCTTACGGTCCTACGCAGGCGGGACCTTCGGCGGATTGGCGGGTGGTGTTCGTGCCGAGGGGCATGCCGGGGAACGTCGCACCCGCGTCGATGACGAGGCGACCGTTCTGGATCGAAGCGCCATAGAGGGTCATGCCTCTCGGTGCCGGTCCCGCGCGGTACTCGCCGATGCGGTCGAACTTCGCCGCGTGACACGGACACTCGAACCACTGCGACGACGTACAGAACGGCACGCGGCAGCCGAGGTGCGGACACCCGTGGTGTAACACGATCAGGCCCTCGGCCAGCACCGGGAGCACCTCGGTCGGATACAGGCCGCGTGCCCGTTCGGCGAGGTCGGCCGGGAACGCGCTCACGTACCCACGCGCCTGCGGCAGGTAACTGGGTGCCCGACGACTCGCGATCGTCGCCCGCACTTGCTCGACCGGGCCGGCGTCGATGCGGGTCACGCCCGGAGGGGTGCCGAGGGCGCGCGTCGCCGGAACCGATGTCGTGGCCCGATGCGATCGTGGGCGACTCGGGCTGCACGCGACTGCGATCAGTGCGGCGACGGCGGCGAAGCCGTGCTGGAGGAAATGGCGCCGCGACGGAAGTCCGTCACGCAATCGTCGCAAACCCGCCATTGGCTCGCCCCTCCTGATCGCGACAGATCATGCCGCGTTCCCAGCTGCCTCCCATACAGGGCGGGGATCATGTCCAGGTCGGCCGAACACGCCCAGGTGGCCGAACGGCGAGGTGACTGATGGACCGGCGGTGGCACCGAACGGACGGCTTCCAGACGACGAGCGGCGTCCTCGCCGTGCTCGCCGGCCCGGTGCTGCTGGCGCACGGAGCGCCGGCGGGCTGGTCGTTCATCCTCATCGCCGCGGGGCTGGTCCTGCTCGTGACGCAATGGGTCATCGTGAACGAGATTCGCTTCGAGATGACCGACCGAACGGCCCTGCTCCTGGGTATCGGAGCGATCGCGTGCGTCTCGGTCGCGGTCGTCTACCTCACGCGCGCCGCCGATGATCTGCCGGTGATGTTCCCCGGACGCGACGGTGATTCGGAGCATTTCCGCATCCTGCCGGGCATCTTGACGTTGGCCCTCGGAGCCGTCCTGCTCGTCCGCTCGGTCTCGGCGACGCGGCCCCATCGCCTCCGCGTCCCTGGTCAACAGGCGTAGGCGGGGACTGAGACACCTTCCACGTCTCGGGAAAAGGGTCTCAGTCGCCCCTCGGCGACGGTCGATACCCGTCGATGCGCAAATGCCGCTCCTGCGGCTCCCTGCTGCTCGGCGAAGCTGACACCTGCCCCCGGTGCGGCGCGCCCCTCGTCGTCGTGACTGTCGGCGCCGCCGCGGCCGGCGCACCGGCGCCTGCTAGTGCGAAGGCCGCTGCTCCCGCGCCCGCGCCCTGGGCTCCTCCGCCGCCGACCGGTCCTCCGGTTCCCGCGGGCGGTGCGGCCCAGCCGCTTCCCGCGCTGCGCGAGTCGTGGCAGCCGGTCACGATCTCCGAACCCGTCACCCAACCGCGCTCGACGCGGCTCGGCATCGTGGTCCTTGTGGTGGCCATCGTCGTGGCCGCGGGCCTCGGTGTCATGCATCTCCGCGCCGATCCGCTCCCGGCCGGCACCAGCGCGTTCGTCGCGGGCGGCGGTGTCACGTACACGTCACCCGACGGCGCTTTCCAGGTCCAGCTCCCGAAGGCGCCGACGGTCGATCAGCGCGCACTCGACATGAGCTCGCAATCGGTGCGGGTCTACTTCGCGAGCGCCGACACCAACGACTACGCGATGGTCGTCGCGAGCATCGCGCTGCCGGTCGCGCCGCAGCCCGGCCAGGTGAACGCGATGCTCGACGACATGATGAACGGCGGTCTGGCCCAGACCAACGGCACCTTGGTGCGCAAGACGGTGACGATGCGCGGGGCCCTGCCGGCGTTGGAGGGGCAGTTCACGTTGCCCCACGACATCAAAGCGCATCTGCTGATCGTCGCGTCGGGCAATGCCATGGTCATGCTGATCGTCGGCGCGCGCTCGGGTACCGACCGCCTCTACAAGGCGCTCGAGACCTCGCTGATCATCCGCTGATCATTAGGTGCGCGCGGCGCGCCGGCGCGCCTTCCAGATCCACTCCGCCGGCCAACGCTTCGCCCACTTG
>DASYJT010000352.1:0-6022 GCA_035996165.1 Acidimicrobiia bacterium | reverse complement strand
TCGCCGACGCCCGACAACCGCGGCTACTGGCTCGTGGCGTCCGACGGCGGCGTGTTCGCGTTCGGCGCGCCGTTCCGCGGATCGCTCGGGAACACCACGCTGAACAAGCCGGTGAACGGGCTCGTCGCGTACGGGAACGGGTACCTGATGGTCGCGTCCGACGGTGGCGTCTTCGACTTCTCCGACAAGGCGTTCGTCGGGAGCCTGGGCGCGACCCCGCCGGCCGCACCCATCGTCGGCATCGCCTCGATGTAGGACCCGCCTCGACGTAGGAATCGCCCGGGCGTTTGACGACTATACCGAGTATAGATATACTCGGTATATGTCAGTCCGAGAGGGTCTGCTCGCACTGTTGGCGGAGCAACCCCGGAACGGTCACCAACTGAAGGTCGAGTTCGAGGCCGCGACCGGCGCGGTCTGGCCGCTCAACGTCGGGCAGGTCTACACGACGCTCGAACGACTCGAGCGCGACGGGTTCGTTGCTCGCTCCAATCGCGACGACACCACCGCCCAGAAGCAGTATGAGCTGACCCCCGCGGGCCGCGAGGAGCTGGCCGGCTGGTGGTCGTTGATCCCGGCCGACGAGCCCCCGCCCCGCGACGAGCTCATGCTCAAGGTGCTGTTCGCGATCGGTCAGGGCCACGAACATGCGCTCGGGGTCGTCACCGCGCACCGGACCGCGCTCTTGTCCCTCTTGCAACAGCGGCGCCGCGAACAGCGCGCCGCGACGCCCGACCCCGATCTCGCGACGGCGATGGTGCGCGATGCACTCGTTGTTCGCGCCGAAGCCGACCTGCGGTGGCTCGACCTGTGCGAGGCACACCTCTCTCGACGCAAAGGAACCAATCCATGAAACCGATCCTCGAATTCGACGACGTCGTCAAGAGCTTCGGCTCCGGCCTGACCGAGGTGCGCGCGCTGCGCGGAATCTCGCTCGAGGTGGACGAAGGCGAGTTCGTCGCGGTCATGGGACCCAGCGGCTGTGGCAAGAGCACGCTCTTGCATCTCGCGGGCGCGCTCGAGTCGCCGAGCGCGGGCTCCGTACGCGTCGCCGGACGCGAGCTGGCGGGTCTCGGCGCCGCGGAGCGCAGCGAGCTGCGCCGCAACGACGTCGGCTACGTCTTCCAACGCCTGAACCTGATCCCCTCGCTGACCGCGGTCGAAAACGTGATGCTCCCGCTCGAGCTCTCCGGCGGTTCCCACCGCACCGCGCGCCAGGCGGCCCTCGCGGCGCTCGCAACCGTCGGGCTCGATCATCAACTCGACCGCTACCCCGACGACTTCTCCGGAGGCCAGCAGCAGCGCATCGCGATCGCGCGCGCCATCGTCGGCGAGCGGCGGCTGCTCCTCGCGGACGAACCCACCGGCTCGCTCGACACCGCGAGCGGCGACGAGGTGATCGAACTGCTCGCCGCGCTCCCCAAGGAACACGGCACCGCGGTCGTGCTGGTCACGCACGAGCCGCGCTTTGCCTCCTGGGCGGACCGATTCGTGTTCCTGCGCGACGGGCGCATCGTCGACGAGACGATCGCGGCCGCCGGAGCGTCCCGATGACCACGACCGTCGACGACAGCGCCGGGGCCGGCGCCGCGGAACGACGACAAGCCCGTGCCCTCGACGGCGCACGCCGGGGCGCGGCTTCGTGGCGGTTCGCGATTCGCCTCGCTCGCCGCGAGATCCGCCGGCGCGCCGGCCGGACGCTGCTCGTCACACTCCTCGTCGCGGTCCCCGTGTGTGGCATGACCGCGATCACCGTGCTGATCCGGACGAACAACGACTCGCCGGCCGAGGTATTTGCGCGGCGCTTCGGCGGAGCCGATCTCGTCGCATCGACGGGCGTATCGATCGACGGCCTCTCGGGCAGTCCCGTCCCCGCGCCCGTCGGAGACCCGGTAAACGCTCCCGAAGCGCTTCCGACCGCCGAGCTGCCGGCCGGGTCACGCGTGGCGCATGCACACTTCTCCGCCTTCCCGATGGGACTGGCCACGACCGCCGGCACCGCGCGCCTGGCGGACGTGACCGATCTCGATCTCACGGATCCCGTCTCGCACGGCATCGTGCTGTTGCGATCCGGTCGTTTCCCGCAACGCGCCGGAGAGGCGCTGCTCTCGCCGAAGCTCGCGCAAGTGTTCGGTGTCGGTGTCGGCGACACCCTGCATCTCGGCACGCCGAACTGGACCGAGCGCATCGTCGGGATCGGCGTGCGCGCGATCAATTGGAACGACGGACTTCTGGTGGTGCGCGGCTCGGAGCTGTCGGCAACCGGAAGTGCGGCGCGCGCCGGCATCGCTTCGGTCGAGCTCATCGACCTGCCCGGCACTCCGACCGACGCCCAGCTCCTGCAATACCCCCAGGGTTTCGTGAGCCGGGCCTCCGTCACGACCCAAACTGCCACCCGCGCGGTGAACTGGGTCCTCGTCGGCGGGATCGTGGCGCTGGCGATCGTCGGCATCGTGATCTCCGGCGCGTTCGCGGTGGGCGCCCGCCGCCAGCTCGTCACGCTCGGCCAGCTCTCCGCGAACGGCGCCGACGAACGCCTGCTGCGGAGAACGCTCTCGCTACAAGGCCTGCTCGCCGGCGCGATCGGTAGCGCGGCCGGGCTCGCGGCCGGAGTCGCGATCCTCTTGGCGCTGCGCGGGCACCTCGCGGAATGGATCCACCACGATCCGGGCGCCTACGTGTGGTCTGCGCGCGACACGGTCGCGGTGCTGGTCACCGGCATCGTCGCGGCCACGGTCGCGGCGTTCATTCCCGCCCGTTCCGCGGCGCGGGTGCCAGTGCTCAACGCGCTCGCGGGCCGGCGCCCGCTCGGCACGCTGCCGAGGCGCCTGGTGCCCATCGGCGCGGCGCTCTTCGCGGGTGGCATCTTCGTGCTCGTGTTGGTCGCGACCGCGGCCGGTACGGGATCGGTTCACAGCGATGCGCTCGCCGCCAGCGCAGTGTTCGGCGGGCTGTTGGTGCTCGCGGGCGCGTGCTGTGCGAGCTCGATCGCCGTGGCGCAGCTCGGGCACGCGGCCAATCGCGCCAGGGGCGCAAGCCGGATCGCGATCCGCAGCATCGTCCGCGGGCGCGCCCGCAGCGCCGCGGTGGTGATGGCGCTGGCCGCGGTCAACGCCGGAGCCATCGCAATCGGCACCGCGATCGACTCGCACACGGCTTCGAAGGTGCACGACGCGCAGTTCATGCCCTCCGACACGCTGATCGTCTCGAGCGGAGGCGACCTGTCGGGAACGACGCGGCAATTCCTCCCGCCGTCCGCTTCGGTGACCGCCACGCTGCACAAGATCCTTCCCGGCGGGCAGTGGAGCGTGCGGCGCGCGGTCGCGGGGCTCGGGAACGACCTCCCGGGCGGTCCCGTCGGGGTCAAGAATTCGCCCGCCCCGCAGGCGACGAGCCGTCGTCTGTCTCCGCCGATCGTCACGGTCACGGATCCCGAGATACTCCAGCTCCTCGGGCTTTCCGCCCACGACACCGCCGCGCTGCAGCGCGCGGGCGCCATCTTCGTTTTTCCGATCACCGACCGGAACGGCAAGGTCGCAGACTCGATCCCGGTCGAGGTGGGCACCGCGCCGGTGCACACGATCGCGGCGGCGGTCGCCCACGATTCGGTACACGCGACCGGCGACTCCGGCGGCGTGTTCATCACCGAGGCCAAAGCGCGCGAGCTGCACCTGTCCATCGTCGACGCGGGCGTGATCATCCACAATCCCAAGCCGCTCGACGAGTCGCAGCGCGCTTCCATCGACGTCCTCGCCCAGTCGCTCTTCTTCGCCAACGCGGGCGCGACCACGACGAACATCGCGTGGTCGGGTTCGCAGAGCCAGCGCGTCTCCCCGGCGGAGGTTCGCCAGATCGTGCTGGGCATCGTCGTCTTCATCGCGCTGATCGTGCTCGCCATGTCGCTCGCGTTGTCCGCGGCCGAGACCCGCGACGAACGCGACATCCTCGTCTCGTTGGGCGCCCGGCCCTCGACGATGCGTTCCGTGTCGGCGTGGAAGGCGGCGCTCCTCGCCTTCTCGGGCGCCGCGGTCGCCATCCCGACGGGCTTCATTCCGATTGCGGTCGTGTTCCTGGCGATGGTGAAGGCGAACGAGACGGCGCACATCTCGTTCCCGTGGTCGGCCTCGCTGCAGCTCCTCGTCGCGGCGCCGATCGTCGCCGGTCTCGTCGCCTACGCGGGCAGCGCGATCGCGCAGACACTGCGCCCCACCCGGATGTCGACATTCGCCACCGATTGAGGCTGGTTCTGGCGCTCCGAGGGAGTGATTGACTGGAGGCGTGACGCGCTCGGTCGAAGACGACAACCGCCGGATGTTGCGGGCGCGCGACGCGATGGACCGCGACTTCGCGCTCCCCCTCGACCTGTCGAAGCTGGCCGGAGTCGCCGCCGTCTCTCCAGCGCACTTCATCCGCTCGTTCAAGGCGACGTTCGGGGAGACGCCGCACCGGTATCTCCAACGGCGTCGCATCGAGCGTGCGATGTACCTGCTCCGCACGACGGAGCGGCGGGTTACCGACATCTGCATGGAGGTCGGCTTCTCCAGCCTGGGCACGTTCAGCCGCACCTTCACCGCGATCGTCGGCGAATCGCCCTCCGCCTTCCGCGTCCGGGGAGGCGCGCTCGATGCACCGGCTCGCTTCGTCCCGTCGTGCTTCGTCAAGGTCTGGGCGAGACCGAGCAATTTCGGAGAAGCTTCGTAACGGTCGTCGCCGTATCGTGACCGGCATGTACAACGCCATCAGCCGTTCCCAACTGTTCGTACTCGACCAAGACGATGCCCTCGACTTCTACGTCAACAAGCTCGGACTCGAGGTCAGCACCGATATCGATCTCGGCTTCATGCGCTGGCTCACCGTGTGCGTACCCGGCGACCCGAGCCGCGAGATCCTGCTGGAGAAGCCCGGTCCGCCCGGCCTCGACGACGCCACTGCCGCGCAGGTTCGGGAGCTCGTCGCCAAAGGCGCCATGGGTGGTTGGTTGTGCATCACGACCGACGACGCCCAGGGCACCTACGAGACGTTGAAGGCGCGGGGCGTCGAGATCACCGACGAGCCGTCGCCGAAGCCCTACGGGATCGACTTCGGCATCCGCGACCCGTTCGGGAACGCGATCCGCGTCGGCCAGATGTTCTGAGCGGCGCCGCGCGACGCGGGGCGCGTAGATTCGCTGCGTGATCACCGACGAGATCCTCAGGGGGTTGCTCGACCCCGCCGCGCTCGACGCGCTGGGCACCTGGGCGGACGAGGTCGAGGCCTGGCCCACGGGTTCGCACGTGTGGGGCCATTACGCCGAGCACACCGCGGCCGGTCCGCGCATCTGCCGAACCGAGAACGTCTCGGTGTGTCATCCCGGCTTCGCGTCGCTCGTGTCGGGCGTTCTGGCCGACTGCGCGGCGCGCGCGCTGGGCGAGCCGGTGCGCGCGTTCAAGGACAAGGTGAATTACAAGCAGCCGGGCGGCGCCGGCTTCAGTCCGCATCAGGACAAGGTGGCGTACCCCGGAGTCGGGCGCGTGATGTCGATCCTCGTCGCGATCGACGACTGCAGCGTCGAGTCGGGGTGCCTCTGGATCGCGGGGGGCGTCGCCGAGGTTCTCCCCGTCGACGATCGCGGAGTCGTACGCGCCGATGCCGCGGAGAACCTCGACTGGGCGTGCGCAGAGCTCGCGGCCGGCGATGCGGTATGCATCGACGGGCTCGCCCCGCACTACAGCGAGGCGAATCGCGGCCGCACACCTCGGCGCGTCCTCGTCGCGAGCTACGCGCCGGCGAGTGAGAACTACACCCGCGAGCACTACTACGCGCAACGGCACGAACACATGCGAGCGGGAACCGAACGAGACGGTCGCTTCCGCATCAGCACGCTCGCCGACTTCGACGGCGCCGAGGTCGCGACCACCGCGGCCGTCGACCACTGCACGCACTGACGTTTGAGCAAATTCCGCGGGCCCTAACCCGCGACCCCCGGTTCCGGTTCGAGGGAGAGCAGGTGGCCCCGCGCTTGCTCGTCGAGTCGCGTGCGGAG
>DASYJT010000351.1:0-4442 GCA_035996165.1 Acidimicrobiia bacterium | reverse complement strand
CTTCGCGTTCGCGGCCAACCGCTCGATCCGATCGAACGCCTCCCACAACTCCAACACGTCCGACAACGCAACATCGTCCGGCACCACCGCGCCGACCAACCCCGCGACCCCGCGCGCCGCGATCCGCACCGTCGAAACCGTCGCAACCCATCGCACTTCGTCGACCGCTACAGCCACACCAACATCATGAACGAACGGTGTGACAACTACGCCGGCCGCGGCACGCCGCGCTACCCCGCGCTTCTCGACATTCCGGCCCGCTCACCGCGCATGACGAACTTGTTCGCCATCTTGCGGCTGGCCTCGTCGATCATCTCGTCGCCGAACATCACGGCACCCTTGCGGTCGCCCTCGGTCGTCGCCTTCTCGTACGCGTCGAGAATGTCGAACGCGCGGTCGAACTGCTCCTGCGTCGGCGTGAAGACCTCGTTGATGACCTTCACCTGGTCAGGATGCAACGCCCACTTGCCGTCGAAGCCGAGGATGCGCGGCCGCATCGTGTAGTCGCGCAGCGCGTCGAGCTCGCGGATCTTGAGGAACGGCCCGTCGATCACCTGCAGCCCGTTCGCGCGCCCCGCCATGAGGATGCGCGAGAACACGTAGTGAAAATGGTCGCCCGGATACTCGGGGATCTGCACGCCACCCGTGAGCACCGGCATCTCGGTGGATGCAGCGAAGTCTGCGGGACCGAAGATGATCGTCTCGAGCCGATCCGACGCCGCGCAGATCTCGTCGACGTTGATCAACCCGCGCGCCGTCTCGATCTGCGCCTCGATGCCGACGCGCGACTGCCGCCCGGTCGACTTCTCGATCTGCGTCAACAACATGTCGAGCGCCTGCACCTGCGCCGCGTTCTCGACCTTCGGGAGCATGAGCTCGTCGAGCCGTTCCGATGCGCCCTCGACGATCGCGATGACATCGCGGTAGGTCCATTCGGTGTCCCACGCGTTCACGCGCACACACAGAACGGTCTCACCCCAGTCGAGCGTGTTGATCGCGTTGATGATCTTGTCTCGGGCGGCCGGCTTCTCGAGCGGGGCCACCGCGTCCTCGAGATCGAGGAACACCATGTCGGCGCCGAGATTGGGACCCTTGGCGAGCATCTTCTCGCTCGATCCCGGAATCGAGAGGCACGAGCGGCGAGGCAGGTTACGACTGCGTTCGGACATTTTGAAAGGGTACCGTGCCTCCATGGTGGCGCTCCCAACCCGCACCCTCCACGAGCTGGCCGACGGTGTCTGGGTCTGGCTACAGCCGGGGGGCGAATCGGGCGTGAGCAACGCCGGCGTGGTGGCCGACGACGACGGCCTGACCGTCATCGACACGCTCATGGTCCGCTCGCAGTGGGAACCTTTCGCCAACGCGGTGGCCCGCCTCGGCCGGCCGGTTCGGCGCCTGATCCTCACGCACGCGCACGTCGACCACGTGGGTGGGAGCAAGGCGTTCCCCATGGCGTCGGTGCTCGGTTCGGTGCAGACGAGCGAACTCCTCGACGGCGACATGCCGATCGACGCGTACAAGTCGTTCATGCCCGCGTTCAAGAGCGAGTTCGACGAGTTGGCCGAGTTCGGCACCCGGCCCGTCACGCACCTGGTGACGGATGCCGCCGAGCTCACGCCGCGCATCGAGGTGCTCCCCGCGACCGGCCACACCGCAGGCGACGTCATGGCGCTCGTCGCCGACGCCGACGTGCTGTTCGCGGGCGACCTCTGCTTCTTCGGCGTGACGCCGCTCGCGTTCCAAGGCGACTGCGCCACGTGGGCGAACGTGCTCGACGCAATTGCCGAGCTCGCCGAGACGATCGTGCCCGGCCACGGACCCGTCGGCGGCGAGGCGGAAGTGCGCGAGCTGCAGCAGTACCTGCGCTACTGCGTCGCGGGCGAGATCCCGCCCGGCCCGTGGGACAGCTGGCCCGAGCGAGTGCCCCGCGACGCGATCAACATCGAACGCGCGCAACTGCTCGCCGCGGGCCGCGACGAGATCCCGCCCACGATGCTCCGCGCGCTCGGCGCCTGATCGCCTATCCCGGTTGCAGGCGCCTGCTCCGTCGCCGATGGCGTGTCAGCCGAGGCGCTCGTGCAGAAACGCGACCGTCTCGTTCCAGCACTTGGCGGCAAGATCCGCGTCGTAGGTGCCGAACACGTTCGCGTCGTTCATGAAGGCGTGACCTGCACCCGCATGGACTTCGAGCACGACGTCCTTGCCCATCGCCTTCAATTCCGCTTCCAGCTCTCGCACCGCGTCCGCCGGGAAGAAGTCGTCACCAGCCGCGAAGTGGCCGCGCACGGGCGCGGTCAGTCCGGACCAGTCGGGCGCGCCGTCGCCCAGCGGAGCGCCGTAGTACGGAGCCACTGCGCCGATCTTGTCGCCCTGTTGGGCGGCCAGCACGAGCGCGAGCATGCCGCCCATGCAGAAACCGACGACACCGATCTTGGCGCCCTCGACCGCCTCGTGACCGAGGAGGAAGTCGACGGCCCCTCCCATGTCGCGCGCGGCGCGATCCATCGGCAGCGTGTTCATGAGGTGGGCGGCCTTGTCGATCTCGGTGTGCTCGGCGATGTCACCGCGAAAGATGTCGGGGGCCAGGGCCGCGAAGCCCGCGGCCGCGAACCGGTCGCACGCGGCCTTGATCTCGGGAACGAGGCCCCACCACTCCTGCACCACCATCACGCCGGGTCCGCGCCCCGACTCCGGTAGCGCGAGGTATCCCTCGGCCGTGTCGCCGTTGCTGGCAAAGGTGACCATGTCTCCCATGGCGTCGGAGCCTAAGAGAGCGATCGTTCCCCGGCCAGAGAGGGTGGCCATGTAAGTTCGTGATTCGTGGCGAAGAACCCTGATCCGCTTCTCCCGATCACGAGCTACGGCGGGAAGACCCGCACGCTCGACGATTGGGCGACCGTCTTCAACCTCGCGATCGTCGTGTTGCCCGACCGTCCGGAAGGCGCGGCGTTCATGCCGGTCGTCGAGCGCATCTTCGCGACCTTCGGCGACAGCGACGTCCGCACCATCATCTGCGTCCCGAGCACACCGGCGATCGCGAAGCGCATCCTCGGCGACGCGGTCGACAAGTGGCTCGTATGGTGCGATCCCGAGCGCGCCTTCGTCGCCAGCCTCGGGCTCGAACGCCTTCCCGCGTTCCTGCATCTGCGCCTCGACACGACACTCGTGACCAGCGCCCAGGGTTGGAGTCCGAGCGAGTGGCAGAAAGTCGCCGACGAGATCGCGCGCCACCAGAAGTGGACGTCGCCGATCGTCTCGGGGCGCGGCGACCCGAAGCCAACGTCGGGATGGCCGATCGCAAGCTGACCGCGGGGGCCGTCACCGCTTCGTCGCGACGCTCTGACCAGGGCAAACTCGCTGGATGTGACAGTTGGGGCCCGTGGTTGTCTAGAGTCGGCGGCCATGTCGCGGCGGAGCGTTAGCCCCCACCGCGGTGGCAGGCTTTTGCGGGCCCGTCACCTGGTCCTGGGCCTTGCGCTCGGTCTGGCTCTGGGCGCGACGACGATCGCAGTCCCGGCCGGCGCAACCCCGCAGACCGACCTCGCGTCCAAGACGGCTCAGGCCAGTCGCCTCGAGGCGCAAATCAGCGCCAACGCGGCTCGTTCCGACGTCCTCGTCGAGCAATTCCTGCAGGCGCAGACCGCGGTCGCCGAGGCCAACCGCGAAATCGCAACCGCGGCCGCCGGGATCGCGTCGGCCCAAAAGCAGGCCGACGGCCTTCGTCGTCGCCTCGGCGGGCGCGCCGCGCGGCTCTACATGGGTGCGGGCTCCGGAGACCCGATCGGCTTCGACACCGTCAACGTGCAAGAGCTCGGCGCCCGGGCGAAGTACGGCGAGGCCGCGGCATCGAGCGACGCGCGCACGATCGACAAGCTGAAGGTGCTCGACGAGCAACTCCGGGTGCAGACCCAGGATCTCCAGAAGCAGCGGGCCGCCGCGCAGAAGCGCCAGGATGCCGCCGACGCCGCGCGACGCGAAGTCGAGAAGCTCGACGCGCAGACGCAGAAACTTCTCGACTCGACGCGCTCCGACATTCGTGCGCTCGCCCGGAAGATCGAGATCGACCGCATCAACGCGCAGGCCGCGGCGGAACGGGCCCGTATTCAGGCGCAGGCCGCACAGCAAGCGGCCGCGGCGCGGAACTCTGGTGGCGGCAACGGCGTGGGCCTTGCGAACACCGGCATCGATCCCGGCAGCATCCCCGCGCCGAACGGTGGCGCGTCGGCGGCCATCGCCTATGCCCGAGCGCAGATCGGCAAGCCGTACCGCTACGCGGGCGCGGGTCCCGACTCGTTCGACTGCTCCGGCCTCACGATGATGGCCTGGGCCCAGGGTGGCGTCTCGATGACCCATGGGTCACAGGCGCAGTGGGCGTCGTTCCCGAAGGTGCCGATCCCGAACCTCCAGCCCGGCGACCTGGTGTTCTTCGGCTCGTCCGGGCC
>DASYJT010000350.1:0-6899 GCA_035996165.1 Acidimicrobiia bacterium | reverse complement strand
CGGGTCACCGCGAAATGTCCCTTCAGGTGCACCCGGATGACCGCGTCCCATTCCTCTTCGCTCGTCGTGAAGAGCATGCGGTCGCGAACGAAGCCCGCGTTGTTGACGAGCACGTCGAGGCCGCCGAACGCGTCGACGGCGGTTTGCACGAGGCGTTGCGCACCGCCCCAGTCGGCGATGTCGTCGGTGTTGGCGACGGCTTCGCCCCCGATGGCGTGAATCTCGTCGACGACGTCCTGCGCCGGTCCGGTACTGCCGCCGCTGCCGTCGAGCGCGACGCCGAGGTCGTTGACGACGACCCGGGCTCCCTCGCGGGCGAATGCGAGGGCGTGCTCACGGCCGATGCCGCGTCCCGCGCCCGTGACGATGACGATTCGGCGGTCACAGATCCCGGTCACGGGGCCGTACCCTACCGGCGGGCAATTTCTCCGGGCGGCTCGGGGGTCGTGTCGCAGTTCGCGTAGACCCACGGCGCGGGTCGCCCGAAGAAGAAGCCTTGCGCGAAGTCGCAATCGAGTCGTTCGAGGCGGCGCGCCTGCAGTTCCGTCTCGACCCCTTCGGCGACGATCTCGAGCTCGAGGCCGTGACCGAGGTTGATGATGCCGCTGACGAGCGCTTCCGATTCGGGACGCTCACCCAGTCCCGAAACGAAGCTGCGATCGATCTTGAGTTGGTGGATCGGTAGCGCGCTGAGATTCGACAGGCTCGAGTAACCGGTCCCGAAGTCGTCGAGCGCGATCCGGATGCCGACCTCGTCGAGCGCGGTGAGCGTTGCGGCCGTGTTCTCGGGATCGTCGATGAGCAGGCTCTCGGTGATCTCGAGCGTGAGGGCGCCGCGCGGCAGGGTGCTGACCAGCTCGGTCAGCCGGGGCACGAAGTCGGCCTCCGACAGCTGGCGGGCCGACACGTTGACCGCGATCGAGAGGTCGGGCCTCTGCTCGAGCCGGCGCCGCGCGTGTTCGAGCACCTGCCACCCGAGGGGGACGATCAACCCGGTGTCCTCGGCGAGCGGGATGAAGTCGCCCGGCGGAACCAGGCCGAGCTCCGGGTGGTTCCACCGAACGAGTGCCTCGAGCGCCACCGGCACCCGGGAGCGGATGTCGACGATGGGCTGGTAGTAGACGACGAGCTCGTCGCGTTCGAGGGCGCGGTGCAATCCCGTCACGCGCGCCAACCGGTTGGTGGCGTCGGGGGTCTCGCGGTCGGTCTGGTACTCGACGCTGCGGCGACCGCGTTGCTTGGCGCGATACATCGCGTCGTCGGCCTCGCGCAGGAGGTCGGACGCGTTGGCCTCGTCGCGTGCGACCGACACGCCGATGCTCGCGCTGACGAACAGCGTCTCCGAGTCGACCTCGAAGGGTTGTTCGAGAATCGCGGCGACGCGATCCACCGCGGCGTGCACTTCGAGGTCGTCCTTCACGTCTTCGACGACCACGACGAACTCGTCGCCGCCGAGCCGGGCCACCGTGTCGGATCCGCGTAGTCCTTCGATCATGCGCTGCGCGACCTGCGTGAGCAAACGGTCGCCCGCGTCGTGCCCGAGGCTGTCGTTGACGAGCTTGAACCGGTCGAGGTCGAGGAACAACACCGCGACCGCGGTCTGGTCGCGACGGCACCGTTGCAACGCGTGCGTCAAGCGGTCGTTCAGAAGCGCGCGGTTGGGCAAGCCGGTCAGCTCATCGTGGTACGCGCGGTACTCGAGGTCCTCGCGCGCCCGAGCTTGCTCGATCGCGACCGCCGCGAGCGAGACGACGCGCTCGATCAACGGCCGGTGACGATCGCGGTCGACCGCGCCGCTCTCGAACAACAGGGTGAGGGTTCCGGCGACCGCGTCGCGTTTCGGTAGCTCGATCGGAACGGCCCAGGTGGCCTCGACACCCACCGCGACGGCGACGTCGGGCTTGGTCGGCTCGTTCCCGTTCGGGCCGTAGTCGATGAACACTTCTTCGCGTTCCTTCGCGGCCCGTCCCGACGACAGGTTCGTCTCGACTGTGACGCTCGCGATGCGCTCGAAGTGCTCCAGCGGGAAGCCCGGCGCCGCGATCACCCGCAACTCGTGGCCCTCGAGGATCCGGATCAGGCAGTAGCGCGCGTCGGTACAGACGGCGGTCAGCGCGGCAACCCGGTCGAGGACCGTCTCGAGCCGCTCGCCCCACGCGATCATCTCGAGGATCCGCGATTCCTCGGCGAGGAGATCGCTGAGCGCCTTGCGCTCGGTGACATCGCGGACGTTGAGGACGATGCCCTCGATCGTCGGGTCGTCGAGCCGGTTCGAGATCGAGGCTTCCTGCCAACGCCAGCGGCCGTCGGCGTGCTGCACCCGAACGAGCGCCTCGGTGGTCTCGTCGGGATGTTCCATCATCCGCGCCCACGCGATGCCGATCGACTCGCGATCGTCTTGGTGTACGTACTGCCGCACGAAGTTGCCGACGAACTCCGTCTCGCCGCGGCCCGTGAGGTGTTCATACGACGGGCTGACGTACTGGCAGCGCGCCTCGCGGTCGAGGATGACGATGCCGTCGGCCGCGAACTGCACCAGCGTTCGGAACCGGGCTTCGGCGGCTGCGACGCGCGCCGTCGCCTCGCGGCGTTCGGTGATGTCGTGCACATTGACGACGATGCCCTCGATGACGGGGTCGTCGAGTTGGTTCGTGGCCGAAACCTGGCACCACCGCAGGGTGCCGTCGCGATGTTGAATGCGCATGTCGGCCCGCACCGAGCCTTCGCGCTCTCCTCGGTCCTCGAAGAACCTGACTTTGCGGCCGCCGCGGAGTTGTTCGAGATCCGGCGGGTACACGATCACACTCGCGTCGGCGCGACCGACGAGATTGTCGACCGAATACCCCGTCAGCGTCTCGATCGCCTCGGTCGCGAAGACGATGGTTCCCGTGTGGTCGAGCACCACGACCGCGTCGGCCGCGTTGACGAGGAGCCGGCGGAAGCGGTTCTCGCTCTGCGCGAGTGCAATTGTCGCGGCCTCGCGGTCGTTCGCGCTCACCCACAGGATCCGCATGACGAATACGAGACCGGCCGCCATCAACACGGCGATGCCGTGGCTGCGGGCGGGGCTCACAACGCTGGGCGCCCAACGCAACTCGACTGCCGCCTCCGCGGACGCGAGGCAGGCGAGGCTCCACACTGTCACGGGGAAGACGGCCGGCGAGCCCTCGGTCGCCACGAGTTGGGCCGCGCAGAAGACGAACCCGACCGACAACACCGGGCCCCAACCCGTCGCATAGATCACGAAGGTGACTCCGAGAACCTGCAGCCCGACGCGCAGACCGAGCGGGAGGATCCGCGCCCGCTTCCAGTTCTGGACGGTCGTCGTGAGCGTCAATGCGCCGATTGTCCCGCCGACCAGCACCGCGATGTTCACCGGGGCCAGGATCCCGAGGGCGCGCAGACCGATCAGACCCGCGAGCGCGAGGACAGTCATTGCCAGCGACTCGCCGAGCGCGCGGAAGGGAAAGCGATCCATCCTTAGTTCTGTCGGATGGTTATCGATCGAAACTGACACCCGCCTCGCGGCGATAGTCCGATTTGGACCGACCGCGGGTTACGGTGAGCCTCGAATCAGGGCCAGAGGGCGCTGGTTGGCGAGGAGCAGCAGGTGAAGTTCGGGGTCACGATGTTCATGACCGACCAGACGATCGGCCCCGTGGAGCTGGCCCGGGCGGTCGAATCCCGGGGCTTGTACTCGCTGTACGTACCCGAGCACACCCACATCCCGACGAGCCGGCGCACGCCGCCGGCCACCGGCGACGCCGAGCTGCCCGAGGAGTACAAGCGGACCCTCGACCCCTTCGTGGCGCTCGCGATGGCGGCCGCCGCGACCGAGCGGCTGGTCGTGGGAACCGGTATCTGCCTCGTCGCACAACGCGATCCGATCGTGACGGCGAAGGCGGTCGCGACCCTCGATCGCGAGAGCGGCGAGCGGTTCGTGTTCGGCATCGGATTCGGTTGGAACGCCGACGAGATCGAGCAACACGGCGTCGACATGAAACAGCGCCGCGACATCGCACGCGAGCACATGCTCGCGATGAAGTCCTTGTGGAACGACGAGGTCGCGTCGTTCGACGGCGAATTCGTGCACCTCGCGCCGTCGTGGTCGTGGCCGAAGCCGGCTGCCGGACGCCCGCCGGTGCTCATCGGCGGCGCGGCCGGGCCGAAGCTGTTCGCGCACGTGGCCGAGTACGCCGACGGGTGGATCCCGATCGGCGGCGCGGGTGTGCGCGCCGCCATTGCCGACCTCGCGCGCGCGTGCGAGGCGCGCGGACGCGATCCCGAGTCGATACGCGTCGTCCCGTTCGGCACCGTGCCCGACGCGGGCAAGCTCGAGTATTACGCCTCCATCGGCATCGAAGAGGTTGTGTTGCGACTCGCCGGGGGCACCCGCGACGAGGTGCTCCCGCGACTCGACCGGCTTGCCGAGTTGGTGGAGTGAGCGCGCCCGTTCTCGTCGCGCTCGACGTGGCCGGTGATGCCGAAGCGTGGCGCGCCGCCGGGTTCACCGTCGATGTCGATGGCGCGGTTCGCCTCGGACACGTTCGGATCCAGACCGGAGTCGGTGAGACCGGTATCTCCGGCTGGACGCTCGGCGCCGAACCGATCGTCGAGCCCGCCGAACACCCGAACGGCGCGGTGGTGCTCGACCATCTCGTCGTATTCACCGACGACCCCGATCGCACGGTGCACGCGTACGCCGAGCTCGGGCTGGAGGTTCGGCGCGTGCGCGACCTGGGCAACGGCAAGACCCAAACGTTCTTTCGCGCGGGTGAGGTCATCATCGAGCTCGTCGGCCCGGTCGAGGGTGAAGGCGAGCGGCTCTTCGGCCTCTCGCCGACGGTGACCGATCTGGGTGCGTGCGCGGAGTTGCTCGGCGCTCGGCTCGGCCGGGTCAAGGACGCGACGCAACCCGGACGCCAGATCGCGACGCTGCGCCACGAGGCCTGCGGTCTGACGATCCCGATCGCGTTCATGTCGCCGGACTGATCCGCGGGTCGGCAGACCGCGCGCGCGAGGATGCCGGGATGCCTCTCGGACTCGTGCACTTCGATCCTGCGTCCTTCCCGCCCGAACCGACGCCCTGCCTGCGGTGCGGCGCGGAGACGATGATGCGGTTCGCGGGGCCCTGTCCCACGTGTACGGAGGAGCTCCGGGCGAAGTTTCAGGGTGTGGCGCGCGTTGTCGAAGGCGGCGACTACGTGCCGAAGATGAACGTCACACCGAACGCGGTGGCGTCGAAAGACGACTGAGACGCGGCGATAGGTTGGCGCGGTGCCGACGAGTGTCCGCGCGAGTATCGATCTCTACGCCGTACTCGGCGTCGACTCCGGCGTGAGCGGCGACGACATCGCGCGTGCCTACCGGAACCGGGCCAAGCAACTCCACCCGGACACGAGCGACGACCCCGACGCGGCGCGGAAGTTCCACGAGCTCGTAGCGGCGTACGGCGTGCTGTCGAATCACCGCATGCGGCGGGAGTACGACCAGTCTCGGCCCGATCCCGATGCCGGCCCTCGCCCCGGATCCGCCACCGCGGCCCGTCCCGGCGCGGGTGTCGTGTCGAAGTCGGAGGGCGCGATCGGCGCCCGGTGGACGCGCCGGCGCGCGTGGACCGCGCTCGTAGCCGGTGTGCTGGTTGCGGTGCTGGGTGCCGGCGCGGCAGTGCTCACGTGGCAGCTCCACGCCGGCGACGCGCGGCGGCACAACCGGTTCCGGCCGGTGACCGCGGTGCGGGTCGGAACCGGCGACGTCGCCTTTACCACCGCCGACGGCCGCCGCGTGCGCACCCGGGAGCCGCAACAACACGGCGAGGGGAACGGTCTCGGACCGACCGTCGGCATTCGCTACGACCCGGCGGATCCGCAGCACGTCATCGTCGACGCGAACAGCGTCGGGCGCGACATCACCCTCGCGATCGTCGCGTTGAAGCTGATCGTCGGGGGCGTGGTGTTTGTCGGGCTGGGCGCGCGCCGGTTGCGGAACGATCCCGAGCGGCGGGTGACTACAGCCGCTCGATGATCGTGACGTTCGCCTGCCCGCCGCCTTCGCACATCGTCTGCAGGCCGTAGCGGCCGTTCGTGCGCTCGAGCTCGTGCAACAGCGTGGTCATCAGCCGGGCGCCGGTGGCGCCGAGTGGGTGCCCGAGCGCGATTGCGCCGCCGTTGACGTTCACCTTGGCGAGATCGGCGTTCGTCTCCTTCTGCCAGGCGATGACCACCGAGGCGAAGGCTTCGTTGATCTCGACGAGATCGATGTCGTCGAGACTCATCCCGGACTTCGCGAGCGCGTGCGCGGTCGCGGGAATCGGCGCGGTGAGCATCCAGACCGGGTCGGCGCCGCGCACCGAGAGGTGATGGATTCGCGCCCGGGGCGTCAGACCGTGCGTGCGAACGGCGTCTGCACTGGCAATGAGCATCGCGGCCGACGCGTCGGACAACTGGGACGCCATCGCCGCGGTGAGCCGACCGCCTTCGACGAGCGTCGGCAGCGAACGGATCTTGTCGAGGTTGGGTTCGCGCGGGCCTTCGTCGTGGACGGCATCGCCGAGCGGGACGATCTCCTTGTCGAATCGGCCTTCGGCGCGGGCGCGCAGCGCGCGTTGGTGCGACTCGACCGCGAAGGCCTCCATGTCGTCGCGGGTGATGTTCCACTTCTCCGCGATCATCTCCGCGCTCCGGAACTGGGAGACTTCCTGCGTGCCGTAGCGCGCTTCCCATCCGGGCGAGCCACTGAACGGTGTCTCGAAGCCGTATTGCTCACCGGCGAGCATCGCCGCACTGATCGGGATCGCGCTCATGTTCTGCACGCCGCCCGCGACGATGAGGTCGGCCGTGCCCGACATCACGCCCTGCGCGGCGAAGTGCACGGCCTGCTGAGACGACCCGCACTGGCGG
>DASYJT010000349.1:0-6815 GCA_035996165.1 Acidimicrobiia bacterium | reverse complement strand
CGTCACCCCCGGCGCGGCCGCCGCACTGTTCGCCACCGCCACCTCGCTGCTCGAACCGGGCGACCACGCGGTCGTCGTCCGCACCAACTACGCGACGAACCTCGAGACGCCGCGTGCGATCGGCGCCGAGCTCGACGTCGTCGATCTCCATTTCGACGACGGCTGGCGGCTCGATACCGAACGCGTCGCCGCGCTCGTGCGCGCCGGGACCACACGGTTGATCTCGGTCACGTGTCCGCACAACCCGACGGGAACGATGCTCGATCTCGCGGCGCTGCACGCACTCGTCGAGATCGCGGAACGTTCGGGTGCGGTCCTGCTGGTCGACGAGACATACCGGGACCTGACGCACGGCTCCCCCTTACCGGTGGCCGCCACGCTCTCGCCCCGCGTCGTCAGCGTGTCGTCGATGTCGAAGGCGTTCGGATTGCCGGGCCTCCGGGTCGGTTGGGCGATCTGCCGCGACCCGCAGCTCTCCGAGACCCTCCTTGCAGCCAAGGAACAGATCGTCATCTGCGGCGCCACCATCGACGAAGCCGTCGCCGGCCGCGTGCTCTCGGATCGGGCGCGCGTACTCCCACCGATCCTCGACGAGGTGCGGGCGCGCCTCGACATCGTCCGGCGCTGGATGGCCGGCCAACGCACGTTCGAGTGGATCGAGCCCGCGGGCGGGGTCGTCGGCATGGTGCGGTTCGCGGCCGAGGTCGCGGTCGACACCGCGCGGTTCTACGACGTGCTGCTCGCCGAGTACGGCACGTACGTCGGTCCGGGACACTGGTTCGAAGTCGACGACCGTCATTTCCGGCTCGGTTTCGGGTGGCCCAGCGAACCCGAGCTCCGCGCCGGCCTCGCCGCGCTGTCCGCCGCGGCCGACGACTCGGTCGACCGAGGTGCTTGATCGCGAGCGGGCCGCGTGTGAGGCTGCGGTTACCGGCCGGTAGGGCCGCGCTTTTTCCCGGGGGGGACCAATGAGACGCAAGCTCGCCGTTGGCGCGATGTTGTTCGGTCTGATCGGCACGACCTTTGCGACGGGCGCAGCCCCGGCGCATGCGGACGGCCCAGGAGTCGGGGCTCCGTGGGTCGTCAGCGTCGGTGATTCCGCGATCTCCGGCGAGGCCGGCCGTTGGGCGGGCAATACCAACAACAGCTCGAACAACGTCGATGCGTTGGGTTCGACCGCGTACTACGACAACGCTTCGAACACGGCCGAGCAGATCCCCGGCTGTCACCGCTCGAAGTCGGCCGAGATCTTCATCGGCGGCGGAGTGAGCGGGAAGAACCTCGCGTGCTCCGGCGCGCGCACGTACACACAGACGCCGGGATCCGGCGACTTCAAGCCCGGCCTCGACTTCTTCAGTGACTCCAGTGGTCACCAGGGCCAGGCATTGATGCTGCAGCAGTTTGCGGCCGCCCACAACGTCAAGGCCGTCACCGTGCTCATCGGCGCGAACAACTACGGCTTCGCCGACATCGTCCAAACCTGCATTCAAGATTTTCTGTTGTCGCCGTCGTGGTGGCCGAACTACTGCAACGACGACTCGAACGTGCAGGCGTATTTCACCGCCGCGAACATCGCGACGCAGACCACGAACATCAAGAACGCGATCTTGAACGTGCGCCAGGCAATGCTGAACGACGGCTACGCCGACAGCTCGTACAAGATCATCGTGCAGACCTACTCGTCGCCCATCCCGAACGCATCCGGATTCCGTTACTCACAGTCGGGATTCACCCGCCAGTCGACGGGTGGCTGCGGTTTCTGGAACGCCGACGCCAACTGGGCCAACGGAACCGCGGTCCCCACGATCGACAACTCGGTCCGCAACGGCGCCGCGCAGACCGGTCTGAGTAACTATGTGTTGCTCGACGACCAGAGCGCGCTCGTCGGACGCCGGCTGTGCGAGAACACGGTCGGACTCCTCGAGGAGAAGGGCGTGGCCAACTGGACCGTCCCGGGTGCGGCCGACAAGACCGAGTGGGTGAGTCAAGTCCGTACGACCTCGACGCTGTTCGGTCCGTACCAGCTGCAAGAGGACGCGCACCCGAGCTACTGGGGCCAGCTGGCGCTGCGGAACTGCCTCCGCCAGGCCTACAACGGCGGGGCGGCGCACGGCGGAACCTGCACCATTGCGTCGACCGGGCTCAACGGCCTCGGCGAACCACTGATGAGCCTGCACTAGGAACGGAAGATCCCGGGGCGTCAGCCCGCCCGCACGACGGCGACACAACGACACGAATCGGCGAACACGAATCAAGTGGAGCCGCGCGGCGTGACCGCGCGAGGCTTGCCGGAATAAGCGCTTGTGTCGCCGCCGTTGCGGGTTGGGTGAGGTGCTGTGGCTGACGCCCCTGGGACTTCCGAGCCGGTGCTCGTCACCGGAGCGACCGGTTTCATCGGTTCCGCGGTCGTGCGCGCACTGCTCGATGCCGGTTACCCGGTCCGAGCGCTGTGCGAACCGGAACGGGACGACGACAATCTTGCGGGATTGAATGTCGACCGGATCGTCGGCGACATCCGCGATCGCCACACCCTCGACGAAGCGGTCGCGGGCGTGTCGACGGTCTTTCACTTGGCCGCCGTCTACCGGTTCTGGGCCGCCGACCCCGACCTCTTCTACGACGTCAATGTCGGCGGCGCGCTGAACGTCGTCCGGGCCGTCGAGCGCGCCGGTTGCCGGCGCCTCGTCTATACGAGCACCGTCGGCACGATCGGGGTCGCCGAGCGCGGCCGGCTCGCGTCCGAGGATTCGCTCGTCCACTTCGAGCATCTGTTCGGGCACTACAAACGTTCGAAGTATCTCGCCGAGCACGAGGTGCTGCGCGCAGGCGCGGCCGGCCTTCCTGTCGTGCTCGTGCACCCGACGTTCCCGGTCGGCGAACGCGACACGGCCCCCACTCCCACCGGCCGGACCATCGTGGAATTCCTCAACGGCCGCATCCCCGGCTTCGTCGACACCGCGCTGAACGTCGTACACGTCGACGACGTCGCCCACGGTCATGTGCTCGCCGCGCAACGCGGCGCGCCGGGCCGCAGCTACATACTCGGCGGCGAGAACATGACGCTGCAGGAGATGCTGACGACTCTTGCCGATCTGTGTGGCCTGGCGGCACCGCGCATCCGCGTGTCACCCCGCGCCGTCCTCCCGATCGTGCGGGGCGCGGAATGGCTGCAGTCGACGGTGCTGCACCGGGAGCCGACGCTGCCGTCCGAACCGGTCCGGATGGCGACCACCCGGATGGAGTACGACACGAGCCGCGCGCGTACCGAGCTCGGGTACACGAGCCTGCCGGCGCGCACCGCGCTCGCGCGTGCCGCGCGCTGGTTCGTCGACCACGGCTTCGTCAAGCCTTCCCAAGTGGAACGGATCCGGCGCGCGGGCAGGCTCGGCGACGAGATCGATCTGCGCGACGACGTACCCGATCCTGAGCGCCCACGAGAAAAGAGCGCCGACCGATGAACGGAACCGCTCCGACGAACGGCGCCGAACCGTTCGACGTACGCGCCCTCCTCGCCGCGCGCGGCCACGAGGCATTCGCACTGCACGAGCGCTACCTCAACCCGCAAATGCCGCGCGTACTGAGAACCATCGGCTTCGATGCCGACTACGTCCGCGCCGACGGCGCCTACCTCTTCGCTCGCGACGGCCGGCGCTATCTCGACTTCCTCTCGGGCTTCGGTGTGTTCGCGCTCGGTCGTTGCCATCCCGGGATCGAGCAGGCACTCCGGATCGCGATCGACGCCGCGTTGCCCAGCCTCGTGCAGATGGAATGTTCGCCACTGTCCGGTCTGCTCGCCGAAGCACTCGTCGCGCGCATGCCGAACGACGACTACCGGTGCTTCTTCACCAACAGCGGCGCGGAGTCGGTCGAGACGATCATCAAGTACGCGCGCGCCGCGACGGGACGTTCGCGGATCCTCTTCGCCGATCACGCGTTCCACGGACTCACGATGGGTGCGCTCTCGCTGAACGGCGCCCGGGAGTTCCGTGATCGCTTCGGCGCCTTCCTTCCCGGCTGCCAGAGCATCCCGTTCGGCGACCTCGACGCGCTGCAGCGCGAGCTCGCCATTGGTGACGTGGCCGCCTACGTCGTCGAACCGATCCAGGGCAAAGGCGTGTTCGTCGCGCCGGAGGGCTACCTGCGGGCCGCCGCCGAGTTGTGTCACGGGCACGGTGCGCTGCTGGCGATCGACGAGGTGCAGACCGGACTCGGCCGTACGGGCACGTTCTTCGCGTTCGAGCAATCCGACGTCGTCCCCGACCTCGTCAGCGTCGCGAAGGCGTTGTCCGGCGGCTACATACCGGTCGGCGCGGTAGTCGCGACGAGCGAAGTCGTCGAACGTGTCTTCGACAAGATGGACCGCGCGGTCGTGCACAGCTCGACATTCGGTCAGAACGTGCTGGCGATGACCGCCGGACTCGCCACGTTGCACACGATCGAGGAGGAGTCGATCGTCGAACGGGCATCCACCATCGGCGCGTACCTGACCTCGGGTCTCCAGGACCTCGCCAAACGGCACGAGCTCGTCGCCGAGGTGCGCGGTCGCGGACTCATGATCGGCATCGAGTTCAGCCGGCCGCGGTCGATGCGTCTGCGCGCGCAGTGGACTCTCCTCGAGTCGATGCGCACCGGCCTGTTCACGCAGATGGTGATCGTCCCGCTGTTCCGCGACCACGGCATCCTCACCCAGGTCGCCGGCGACCACCAGAACGTCCTGAAGATCCTGCCGCCGCTCATCGCGACCGACGTTCAGGCCGACGAATTCGTGGACGCGCTCGACCAAGTCCTGGGCGATCTCGAGCGTTCGATGGGGCTTCTGTTGGGCGTCGGCCGCTCGCTCGCGCTGCCCGCGATCCGCGCCGGACGCTGACGTATTGTCGTCACTCGCTACTCGCTACTCGCTACTCGTTACCTGTCGCCCTCTTCTCCGAAGGACCTCCATGCCGCTCGATGAGAACGTCGTCCGTCTGGCCAAGGGCAAGAACCTCGCCACCGTCGTGACCCTGATGCCGAACGGGCAACCGCAGGCGTTGCTCACGTGGATCGACACCGACGGCGAGTACCTGCTCGTCAACACCGAGCCCCAGCGTCAGCGCGCGAAGAACGTCTCGCGCGATCCGCGGATCACGGTGCTGATCCACTCGGCCGACGACCCGTGGGACTGGGCCGAGGTGCGCGGCCACCTTGTCGACGTCGTCGGCGGTCAGGAAGCGCGCGACCACATCGACGCGCTGTCGCGAAAGTACCTCGGCACCGACTACCAAAATCCGGTCGGGCCGCACGGGCGCATCATCCTGCGCGTCGCGAACGACAAGACCAACACGTCCGCGGGCTGACCCGGTACGTTGCCCGATCGTGGCGACGCCTCTACCGGAGCTCTCGATCGCCGACTGGGTGGTACTCGGCCTCGTCTCGGAAGGGCCCACACACGGCTGGCCTCTCGTCGTCGCGCTGCGCGCCAACGGACCCGTGGGTCGGGTCTGGACCGTTCCCCGGCCGATCGTCTACCGCTCGTTGACCACGCTCACGACCGCCGGCTTCATCGAAGAGTGCGACGACGCGACGAAATCGCAGGGCCCGCAACGCACGATCGTGCGAGCGACCCGGCGCGGGCGCGCCGCACTCAAACGCTGGCTGGAGACGCCGGTGGAACACGTGCGCGACGTGCGCACCGAATTGCTCGTGAAGCTCGCGCTGCTCGCGCGCGTCGAGCAATCTTCGCGGCGACTCCTCGAACGGCAGATCGAGCACCTCGAGCCGGTCGTCCGCGCGGTATCGACACCGCCGGAGCGCGACGGCTTCGATCTCGTGCTCGCCCGGTGGCGACGCGAACAGGCCCTGGCCATCGACCGGTTCCTTCGCTCGCTCCTCGCCGACGACGCTGGCTAGTCTCACCGTGACTATGCGCCGCGAACGCGTCCCGGTGGTCGTCATGCTCGGCGCGGGTCTGGCGGCGGCGATCTTCGTCGTCCCGCTCGCCGGGCTCCTCTGGCGCGCGCCGTGGTCGTCGGCAGCGTCGGTGCTCTCGAGTCACGACGCGCTGACCGCGCTGCGGCTGTCGTTCGAGACGTCGCTGGCCGCGACCGCGATCGCGATCGCGCTGGGCGTCCCGCTGGCCTGGGTGCAGGCGCGCGTCACCTACCCCGGCCGCCGTATCGTCCGCGCACTGACCCTGCTGCCAATGGTCCTGCCGCCGGTCGTCGGCGGCATCGCGCTCCTTCTCGCGGTCGGGCGGAAAGGGCTCGTCGGCAACTATCTCGACCACGCCGGCGTGCATCTGCCGTTCCACATCGGCGGGGCGATCCTCGCGGAGACGTTCGTCGCGATGCCGTTCCTCGTGCTGACGGTCGAAGCCGCGTTCCGGACGACCGACACCCGATTCGAGGACGCGGCGCGAACGCTCGGCGCATCCCGTCTCCATGTTTTTCGGCGCGTGACGCTACCGATGATCCGGCCGTCGCTCATCGCGGGTGCCGTCCTCTGCTGGGCGCGCGCGCTCGGCGAGTTCGGCGCAACCATCACCTTCGCCGGGAACGCCTCCGGCAAGACCCAGACGCTGCCGCTGTTCGTCTACGTCAAGCTCGAAGAGGGCAACACCGACGCCGCGATCGTCTTGAGTCTTGTGCTGCTCGCGATCTCCCTGGTCGTGCTCGTGAGCCTGCGCGAACGCTGGCTCTCCGCACTGTGAGTGTCGACGCCGACATTCATGTCGCGCTCGGCTCGTTCTCGCTCGATGGCGAGCTTCGCGTCGGCGACGGCGAGATGCTCGCGGTGCTCGGACCGAACGGCGCGGGCAAGACCACGTTGCTCCGCGT
>DASYJT010000348.1:0-6412 GCA_035996165.1 Acidimicrobiia bacterium | reverse complement strand
AATCTCGACCTCAACCACTTCACGACTCGCGCCCGCGTCGTGTCGGCCGCCCTCGCACCGGAGAGCGGCGAGGGCGTCCTCGTACACACACCGGATGGAAGCTGGGGGTTCTCGCTTTACGAGGACGCCTCGTCCGCGCTTTCGTCGGAACGGGTCACGTTGATATCGCTGCCCGACGTCCTCGACGGCGCGCGACCCGACATCGTGAAGTGCAACGCCGAGGGCGCGGAATTCGCGCTCGTCGAGCAACTCATGGCCACCGATATCCGTCCCGAGCTCATGATCATCATGGTTCATCCGCAGTTCGGCGATCTCGACCAACTGATCGCACGGTGTGAAGAGATGGGTTACGACGTCGACCGCGTCGGAACGTCGGAGCGTCCGGCTTTCCAAATGTGGCGAAACAAGAGCTGAATCGGCGCCGCACCCGGAGTGGCCTTCAGAACAGTTCGATGTCGCCCATCGACAGGGCGAAGTCCGAGAGCTTCGCGGGCGCCGGCTGCGAGACGTCGCGAGTCGTCACGATGGGCCCGAGCGAAGGAACCGGAACGAAACCCGGAATCCCGCCGATGCCGAGGAAGTAGTCGGCGTGACCGCGCGCGGCGCGCCGCATCGTGCGCGCCAGGCGGCGCTTCGCCTTTCCGTCGTGCTGAACGCCGAGCAGCGTCGCCACCACGACCTCTCGGGCGTTGCCCCGCGTACGTACCCGGACGATCGCCACTCCGCGCTCGATCCCGCCGGGGCCCACGACCGCACGGTAAGGCAGCACGCTCGAGGCGTACCGCCACCGCAGGAAGGCTTTGGTCATCCGCGTGCGCAGGATGTCGTCGCCACTCGGACGCGCGGGCAGCTGCTCGATCCGCGCATCGTCGAGGAGCTCGCCCACGGGGATCCCGAACGTCGCGGGCTCCGACCAGTGCGACGCGGGGACACGACTACGGACGAGCTCGACCGCACCCCGCGGCGACAGCGGCCGGACGTACGCCGAGGCGCGACCGATCGCGGTCCAACCCATCTTGAGGTACCCGGGCCGGCTTTGCGCGTTCGGCGTGTTGAAGACGAATGCGACACCGTCGGCCGCGAGCTCGGGCAGCGCGGCCCGCGTCAGTTGTGTGAAGAGACCTCGACCCTGATAGTCGGGATGCGTTGCGGTATCGACGGCCCGCACGCAGCGGAAAACTTCTTCTCCCCGCTGGAACTCCCACCGCATGAACGTGCGAAACGCCACGACACGCTCACCGTCGCACGCGACCCACATCGGCGAGGGTCCGAACGCGTTGTCGAGATGCTTCCACCGAAAGAGTGCGTCGAAGCGGCCGTCGTCGGCGCGACCCATCGATTGTCGGAGGAGATCGAGGACCGCGGGGAGATCTTCGGCGCCCGCCGCGCGCGTCTCCAGGCCGGTCGTCATCGCGTCGTGATCTCGCGGTAGACGGTCTCGATGCGCCGGACCGCGCGGGCGATGTCGAAATCCGCAGCGTGCGCGCGTGCCGCGCTACTCAATCGTGCCCGCTCCTCCGGGGAGCGAACGAGGCGCTCGAGGGCGTCGGCCAGCTCTTCCGGCGAGCCGGGCGGGACCAACAGCGCGTCCGTGCCGTCGTCGAACGCGTCGGGGATACCGCCCACGCGGGTTGCGACGATCGGGAGGCCGATCGCACTCGCCTCCATCAGCGCGACCGGCAGCCCTTCCCACTTCGACGCGAGCACGAAGATGTCGCACCCCGCCATGAGTCGTACCGCGTCGGGCCGGTACCCCGTGAGCGTCACGACGTCCTGCAAGCCGAGCCGGTCACGACACTCGGTGACCTCCTGCTCCAACGGGCCCTGCCCGACCGCGCAGACCCGGACGCACACGCCCCGATCGACGAGGGCGCGAACGGCGGCGAGCAGGTTCGGCCAGTCCTTCTTGCGGTGGTAGTTCGCCACCGTTCCGAGGAGCACCGTCTCGTCGCTCACGCCGAGCTCCTCGCGAACGTTCCGGCGCTCTCCCGCCAACGCGGCGAGCTCACCCAAGGCGACTCCGTGCACGAGCACCTCGGTACGCGCGCGCTGGCGGGGGCTCATGGAGTCGCGGGCCTCGTCCGAGACCGCGAACACGGCCGCGTCGAGCCGCGCCGTCCAGGCATTGGCGTATCGCGTCGGGGGCCGGAAGGTCGTCCACGGGTTGTGTTCGGTCGACACGAGTGCGGGTCGACCGGCCCGGGGAAGTGACCGCGCTACGAGTCGGCCGATCGCAGCCGGATACGGCGAGTGCGCGTGCACGATGTCGGGACGCCGGCGGCGAAGGTACCGGCGCAGGCGCCAGGCCCAGCGGAGGTCGCGCTCGTCGCGGACCTCGAGACACGTGCAGCGCACACCCAGGGCCTCGAGCTCCGGGACCAGATGGTTCTTCCACGGAAGGAGGTACACCACTTCGAGGTCGAACTGCGTCCGGTCGTGCGCACCCGCGGCGGCGACCAGGAGACGCTCGGCTCCTCCCGGTCCGAGACCTTTCACCAGCCAGACGACTCGCAACGGAGTGCTCACCGGAACCCGCCACCGGAACATGGCGGGCCGGGGTGGTGCCCGGCACCGGCGGTCTGGAAGAATTCGACGATGCCCAAGCGCCTGCCGATGCCCGAGCGCCTGCCGATGCCCGAGCGCGTGCCGATGGATGAGTCGTGATCGTCTCGCACCGGCACCGCTTCATCTTCGTCAAGACGCGCAAGACGGCGGGGACGAGTATCGAGGTCTTGCTCGACCCGATCGCGGGCGACGACGCGATCGTGACGCCGGTCGACCCGCCGGTCGCGGGCCACGGGGCCCGCAACTACAAGGTTCCGTCGAGGCCCCTGCGCGCGATCCTCTGGCGCGCTCGGCGGCGCGCTCGCGGAACGACCCACCCCGCGTACTTCAATCACATCTCGCTGCAGGGAATCGAACGCCAGCTCGGCCGCCGGCCCGTCGACTCGTACTTCACGTTCTGTTTCGAGCGCAATCCTTGGGACAAGGCGGTCTCCGGCTATTTCTTCGCGAAAGGCCGAGGCCAGTTCGACGGAACGTTTCGTGAGTACGTTCTCGAGGGCGAGTTGCCGTCGGACTTCGACAAGTACTCGCGCGACGGAGAGACCGTCGGGGTCGACTTCGTCGGCCGCTACGAGCATCTCGACGAAGACGTGCGCGTCGCGTTCGATCGCATCGGCTTGCAGCATCCGGTTTCGCTGACCCGCGAGAAGGGCAACTTCCGGCCCGCCGACGCGCGCGCCGACGCCCTTTTCGACGACGAGATGAGCCGACGGATCGAATCCGTCTTCGCCCGTGAGATCCGCGCGTTCGGGTACGTACGGCCCGTTGATCTCACTTCTCCCGGCGCAAGGGAAGGCGCGCCGGGCTCGTCCTGATCGCCCCGCGTTCACAATCGGATCAACCTTCGGCAGCCGCGAGGTCGTAGATGGCGCGCAGGCGAGCGCCGACGACCGACACGTGATGACGCGCGGCCGCCGCGGCCAGGGGCGCGGCGAACGTTGCCTCGGTCGTTGCCGTCGCTTTCAGCATGGCGTCGGCGAGAGCCTCGGCATCGCCGGGTTCGACGACGAAGCCGGTCCCGTCGGCGCGGACGGTCGGCCCTATCGCGCCGACGTCGGAGACGATCAGCGGGACCCCGTACGCGTACGCGTCGGAGAGAACGCCACTTTGCGAGTGAAACGAGACGTACGGCAGAAGCACCCAGGATACTTGCGAGAACAACTCGCGCATGCGCAACGCCGAGACCCGGCCGAACTCCAACGTGACGTTGGGCATCCCGCCGAGACGCTCCGACAACCGCGACGTTGTCGCGGCGTCGCCGGCGCCCGCTATGACGACGTCGGCGTCGAGGCGGGGACCGAGCGAAGTCAGTGCTTCGATCAGGACGTCGATCCCCTTGTTCGCGCGCAGTGTGCCGAAGAACAAGAACCGCGGACGCGCCGGCCGCGGGATCGACTGGTCGCGCGTCGCCCGCGCGTCGAGAACGACCGGTACAACGTGGACCCGTTCGGGGCTGACGCCGAAATCGCCGACCATTTCCTCCTTCAACACGTCGTGCAGGACGATGAGCTGCCCGGCGTTGCGATAGGTCCTGCGCAACAACGACGCCTCGAGTCGAGCCGGAAGTGTGCTGCGATGCGGTCGGACGTCGTGCACGTCGGATACCAGCGGAACTCGCCTGCGCAACCTCGCGAGGTCGGCCCAGTCGGTCTGGTACGTGAGGTTCCCGATGTGCGCGACGTCGAAGCCGCGCTTCACGAGCCGGGTCCGAGCCCGGCTTCTTCGAGCGGCGAGCTCGATCGGCCGGAGCGCGCGCCGCAGCGCGCCTCGGCCGGACACCGTCGGGTCGGGCAGGTCGCGGATCACGTCGTATTCGGTAATCGGATCGAGCGACTCACCTGCTGCCGGCGGAAGCGCGTGCACGACGAGGCTGTCGCCGGGAGTCATGACGGCGAGACACAGTGGACTCGTGTTGCGATGTGGATGCGGCCAGTACCAGTAGATCCTCATACACAGCACGCGTGCCCGACGCACACAATTTCACTCGGCGCTCGCTGCTCGACTCGCGACCGACCGCCTAACATCGAGCCCGTGCCGACAGGAGTATCGCCGCGGTGATCATCTCGCATACTCACCGCTTCGTGTTCGTGAAGACGCGCAAGACGGCGGGAACCAGTCTCGAGGTCCTGCTCGGACGAATCGCCGGCGACGACGCGGTCGTGACCCCGATCTGGCCCGAAGTGCCCGGCCATGTGCCGCGCAACTTCATGCGGGTCGACAACCCGTTGCGCTCGGCCGTGCTGCGGGCGCGCCAGCGCCAACTCAGCGGCGACGCGCGGGACCATCCTGCGTACTTCAATCACATCCCGGCCCGAGGCATCCGCAAACGATTGGGCCGGCGCCGCTGGAACGGCTATCTCACGTTCACGTTCGAACGAAATCCGTGGGACAAGGTCGTCTCCGAGTACTTCTGGCGACAGGGAAACGGCAAGGCCGACGGCGAGTTCCGCGACTTCGTGCTCCGCGGCGACTTCACCTCCGACTTCGACATGTACTCCCTCGACGGCGAGACCGTCGGCGTCGATTTCGTCGGTCGGTACGAACATCTCGACGACGATCTCCGCACCGTGCTCGAACGGCTCGGCATCGCCGACCGCGAAACGGCCCTGACCCGGGAGAAGGGCAACTTCCGACCTTCCGATGCACGGGTCGACACGCTCTTCGACGACGAGATGAGCCGGCGGGTCGAATCCGTGTTCGCGCGCGAGATCCGCGCCTTCGGCTACACGCGCTCCCCCCTGCTCGCGGCGCAGCCTCCGAGCGAGCCGGCCGCGGGCGATCGCTGAGTCGAGTTCGGTCCTCACGCCTCGTCCGGAGCAATCACAAGAACATCACACGGAACCGTGCGCTCCCGCGCATGCGACCCCATGCCTCACCGGCCCGGCGCACCCAGATGCCGCGTTGCGCGCGCGACGCGAGGTAGGGGGCGCGGGCGACGAGCCACAGCCACACGCGCAGAGATCGCAGAAGACGCGGCCGCTTCATCCCTTGTGATCGATAGTCGCGATACAGCCGGGCCGAATCGACGCCGCTCATATACGCCTGCCGCGCGACGCCGCGGATCGTCGAGCGGTACCGGTAGTGCACGATCGCCTCGGGCGCGAAGCCGAGCGTGAACCCGGCGAGCTGCGCGCGCCACGACCACTCGACGTCGTGCGCCTGCGGATACGCCTCGTCGAATCCACCGGTCCGGGCGTACACGTCGGCCCAGACGCCGAGGTTGCACGAAGGCCCGAACGGTAGGAAGCCCCCGCTCGGGAGCACCGTCGCCCGCGGTGGTCGCCAGTTGAGTACGTCGGGCGCGTTGATCACGCTCGCGTCCTGGGGCCCGGTCACCGCGTCGAAGTCGCGCGCGGCGGCCGCCATTGCTTCCAGCCAACCCGCGACGACGACGTCGTCGGCGTCGCAGAACGCGACGAAATCACCGTTCGACTCCGCCGCACCGCGGTTGCGGGCAAAGCTCGAACCCGGCCGCTCGCCCGCGTCGACGACCCGGATTGCCACGCCGGGGCGAGTCCACCCGAGGTCGGTGGTCGCACCGTCGGTCGACCCGTTGTCGGAGATCACGACTTCCCATGCGCCGGCATACGTCTGCGCCGCGAGCGCCTCGAGTTGCTCACCCAGCGTGTCGCCCGCGTTGCGGACGGGAATTACGACCGAGATCAGCTCCGGCTCGGGACGGCGTCGGGCTCCAGTTGCCATGACTGGGAGAAACGGTAGCCCGGTCGTCACGTCGGCTCGCCGGCTCGACGGCCGCGCGCGGAAACCTTCGACCTCAGCAGCCTCGCCTTCCCGCGCACAGCGCGCACGAGGTTCTCCGCCCGCATCCTCGGCGGCGGCGGCTCGA
>DASYJT010000347.1:0-3434 GCA_035996165.1 Acidimicrobiia bacterium | reverse complement strand
GTGAAGCGTTCGCCGACCAGACGATCGGGTTCGGCATCGACGCGGTGGTCGTCCAGCGCATCGCCGAGGAAGTCACGAAGGCGCGCGCCAACCTCGGTGTCGAGATCGCGATCGTCGTCGGCGGCGGCAACATCTTCCGGGGCCTCACCGGGGCCACACGCGGTATGGATCGCGCCCGGGCCGACTACATGGGCATGCTCGCCACCGTCATCAACGCGCTCGCGCTGCAGGACGCGTTGGAGTCGATGGGACAGCCGACGCGCGTACAGACCGCGATCACGATGGCGCAGGTCGCGGAGCCGTACATCCCGTTGCGCGCGATCCGCCATCTCGAGACGGGCCGGCTCGTGATCTTCGCGGCCGGCAACGGCAATCCCTACTTCACCACCGACACCACCGCTGCGCTCCGCGCGGCAGAGATCGGTGCGGAAGCGGTGCTGAAGGGCACGCACTCGGGCGTCGACGGCGTGTACAGCGCCGACCCCCGCACCGACCCCACCGCGGTGAAGATCGAGAAGCTCAGCCACTTCGACGTGCTGGCGCGCGGCCTGCAGGTCATGGACTCCACCGCGATCACGTTTTGCATGGACAACTCGTTGCCCATCATCGTGTTCGACGTGATGCAGCCCGGCAACATCACCAAGGCGCTCACCGGCGAGCGCATCGGCACCCTCGTGCATCCCAAGGAGGCCAAGTGACCAACAAGTGGGTCGACGAGGCGAACGACAAGATGCACAAGGTCGTCGTGCACCTGCAGGACCAGTTCGGCAGCGTTCGCACCGGGCGCGCCGCGCCCGCGCTCGTCGAGAAGCTGCGGGTCGACTACTACGGCTCCGAAGTCCCGCTCCAGCAGCTCGCGGGCTTCTCGGTCCCCGAGGCGCGGGTGCTCGTCGTCGCGCCGTACGACAAGGGTGCGTTGAAGGCGATCGAGAAGGCGATTCAGTCGAGCGACCTCGGCGTGAATCCGAGCAACGACGGTGCGATCATCCGCCTCACGTTCCCGGAGCTCACGACGGAGCGCCGCAAGGAGCTCGTGAAGGTCGTGAAGAAGATGGCGGAGGACAGCCGGATCGCAGTGCGCAACGTGCGCCGCAGCCTCCGTCAAGAGCTCGAGCACCAGGCCAAGGACGGCGAGATCTCCGACGACGATCTGGCCCGGATCGAAAAGGAGCTCGAGAAGGTCACGCACGAGATCGTCGCCGAGATCGACACGCTCGTGGCGCACAAGGAAAAAGAGCTGCTGCAAGTGTGATGCCGCCTGCAGGCGGGCACGGGGCCGGCCGCCGGGTCGGACGGGTCCGCTGGGCGGCCCGGTCGAGATGCGCGCCGTGAGGGTAAACCCCTAGCCTGGCAAGGCCCCTGGGAGGATGACGTGAGGGACCGAAACGAATCCGACCGTGCCACGGTGACGCCCGTCGAGGGCGTCCGCATCCTGGGTGCGAAAGAGACGCCGGTAGTCCGGCGCGATCGAGACGACGAGCGCGCCCCCGGCAGCGATCCCGAGGCGCTCGACCTCGCCGCGATCGCCCGCGAGGAGCAAGAGGCCCTCCGTGCCTTCGCGCATCGCACCCCGGTGCCGATCGTGGCGAGTGCGGGCGACGGATCGCGCGAGTCCACCGGTGGAACGCCCTCCGACCTCGGACCGATCGACGTGGGCCCGACCGACTCGGGCGCGTCGACATCAGAGGCGCCGGGCGGCGAGGTGCCGCCGCTGCCGCACTGGACCGAGCCGCCCACCGGCGCGGTCCCCGCGATCTTTGCCGACGACACCGGCGAGCACGACCTCGACGATCTCGACGCGTGGGCCCCGATCACCGGTAGTTCACCGCGTTTCCGGGCCGAGGGCTCCGACTGGGCCGACGCCGATTTCGGTGACGACCTGAGTGGCGAACAGGAGCGCCTCGGTGCGCTCTCCGAGGCGGAGCCGGTCGACGAAGAGGCCGAATTCGCAGAAGCCCTCGCGCAGCGTCGCCGCCGCTTGCGCGGCGCACCCCGCGATCGCCGCGGCGCCGCCGTCGCGACCGACGCCGCGACCGACGCCGCGACCGGGTCCGCGTCCGCGGTGCCGGGCGCGCTCCGCACTCGCCCCCCGCGGCGCGCGGCTCCTCCCGACGCCGACCCGAACGGCGGGGGAGTACGCACGGAACGCGACGTGCCGACGGCGATCATGACCGCGGCCGCAGTTGCGGTCTTGGCCTTCGTGAGCTTCACCGTGGGTCGCACGTCGACTGCATTGTTCGCAGCCGTGATCATCGGTGTCGCGGCGATCGAATTCACGAACGCGTTGCGCACGAAGGGCTTCCGTTCGGCCACGCCGATCGTGCTCCTCGCGAGCGCGACTCTTCCGTTGGCCGTGAAGCACTACGGCATGGGCGCGTACCCCATCTACTTCGCGCTCGTCGTCGTGGTCTCGATGCTGTGGTTCTTGTGGGAGGTCACGCCCGGTCGGCCGCTCCTCGGCGTCGCCACGACGGTGTTGGGCTTCGCGTACGTCGGTGGTCTCGGCGGTTTCGCCGGGCTGCTGTTGGCTGCGCGCGACGGCGTCGGCCTCGTCATCGGCGTAGCGATCTGCACGATCGCGTACGACGTGTTCGGTTTCTTCGTCGGGTCGCAATTCGGGCGCACACCGATCGCGCCGAGGATCTCCCCGCACAAGAGCGTGCAGGGGACCGCGGCGGGAATGATCGCGTCGCTCGTGCTCGGCTGGCTCGTCGTGGGTCAGATCGCACCGTGGAACCACCACTACGCCGGGCTCCTCCTCGGTGTGCTCGTCGCCGGCGGTGCGTTCCTGGGCGATCTGTGTGAGTCGATGATCAAGCGCGATCTCGGGCTCAAGGACTTCGGAACGCTGCTTCCGGGTCACGGCGGGGTGCTCGACCGATTCGACGGTCTCTTGTTCTGTCTGCCGATCGCGTATTACCTCGCCGTTGCCCTGAAATTGGGCTGAGCGAACCGAACCCGTAGCCCCGTGGGTCGTTCCGGCCCCTAACCTCGCGGACATGACGCGCGGTGTAGCCATCCTCGGATCGACGGGGTCCATCGGCACTCAGGCGCTCGACGTGTTGTCGCATCATCGCGACGAGTACCGCGTCGTGGCCCTCGCGGCGGGCAGCAACACCGACCTTCTGGCGCGCCAGGCCGTGGAGTTCGACGTCCCGGCCGACCGGGTGCGCGCGTGCGCCGACCAACCGGAGGTGCTGGCCGAGCTGGCGGCGCTGGCCGACGCCGACGTCGTGCTCAATGCGGTCGTCGGTTTCGCCGGGTTGCCCGCCACCCTCTCGGCGCTCCAGTCCGGCAAGCGGCTCGCGTTGGCGAACAAGGAGAGTCTCATCGCCGCGGGCCCGGTCGTCGCCAAGGCCCGGGCCGCGGGTGGTGGCGAGATCGTTCCCGTCGACTCGGAGCACTCCGCCGTATGGCAGTGTCTGCGCGCCGGA
>DASYJT010000346.1:0-7543 GCA_035996165.1 Acidimicrobiia bacterium | reverse complement strand
GCGATCGTTACCTGTTCGTCAACGTGTTGCACGACTGGAGCGACGACGACGCGGTCCGGCTCCTCGCCACGGTTCGTCGGAGCGCGCCGGAGAGCAGTGAGGTCGTCGTCGTCGAGAGTGAGCGGCGCCCGCGTCCCGCGGCAGGGATCGCACTCTCCACCGATGTGCTGATGATGGCGCTTACACCCGGCGGTCGCGAGCGCTCCACCGACGAGATCGCCGCGATCGCGGCTCGTGCGGGATGGACGCACCGCAAGCGCATCGCCTTACCGTCGGGCGACTTCGCCCACGTGCTCGTCACCGGCTCGCGCGGATCGGCTGGAAGGCGCTGACGGGCGGGCGTAATGTCCGCGCATGGGAGCACTCATCATCGTTGCCTCGATCGCGGTCGCCATCTTCCTCTGGTGGATGCGCATCCTCGTGACCCTGCTGCGCGAGGGCCCGACCGCGTCGCCGGAAGGATGGCTCGCCTCGGTCGTCGTCGTGACGGTTCTCGGGCCGTTCGGTGCGCTCGTCTACCGGGCCTTGCGCCCCGATCGTCACGTTGCGTACGCGCCGAGACCACGAACCTGACGCCCGCTCCGACTGCTCAGGCCGCGCGAACTCGGTTCACTGTGGTGCGTGGCCGAGCGCCTTGACCGTCAAGTCGGCCCGCACGAGCAGATAACCCTGGTCTACCGGGTTCGCGACGATCGTCACGATCGGATTCGAGAGTGGCGTCGGGCCGCTTCCCAATGCTTTCGCATCACCGAAGTTGTAGACGAGACCGTTGGCCCGCGCGATCCAGTAGCCCTTGCCCGAAGGCGTACGGGCCATACCGATCACGTCCTGGAAGCCACGCCCCCCGAGGGAGCCGTAGTACTTCGCGTCTCCGAAGTCGAAGATGCCGCCGTCGCGGGCAACCATCCGATATCCGTTGCCCGACAGTGTGGTGGTGATGCCGTTGATCGGCTGACTCAGGACGAGGTTGCCGAGCGACCCGTGGAAATGCGCGTCGCCGAAGCTGAAGATGCCGCCGTCGTACGCGACCAACCAGTAGCCCCGGCCGCTCGGAGTCGACGCCATCGAGAAGATGGCCCGGTTCAGACGGATCGCGCCCGTCGAGCCGAAGAAGCGTGCCGCGCCGTACGTGAAGATGCCGCCGTCGGAGCCGACGAGCCAATACCCATGCCCGGTCGGATGGGCCGCGCCGCCGACGATCGGTCCTTGCAGCGCCACGTTGAACGCGTCGCCGTAGAACTTCGCGTCGCCCTCGGTCAGCACTTCACCGTCGGCGAGCGCGAGCCAGGAACCTTTGCCGGTCGGAGTGGAGAAACCGTTCACGGCGATCGGCGGCCAACGATTGGCGGCCGCGCCCGCGGGCATGATCGGTGTCGCGACCGCAACGATCGCAAACAGGATTGCCGACACGCCGACGATCACACCTCTTCGAGAAGACTTCAACGCGCGCTCCTGTTGGACGAAGGGATCGGATCATGCTGCGCGCAACCGCGATTCGTACGCAAATGCGCGTAGAAGTCCGCAACGCGCAAAGACCGGGCCCTCACAGCTCCGCGACCTTGCACACGCAGAACTCGTTGCCTTCCGGGTCGAGCAGGACGACGTATTCGTCGTCGTCGTCCTCGACGACTTTGCGGACGAACCGCGCGCCGAGTCCGACGAGCCGCTCGACTTCCGCGTCGGCATCGTCGCTGTAGAGGTCGAGATGCATCTGATCCCGCGCGCTGACCGGCGTGTCGGCGACCTGCAACGAGATGTTCACCCGTTCGCCGCGCAGCACCCGGAAATCGTCTCCCGGATCCCGGTGATTCGCGACGAGACCGAGCGCCTGCGTCCAGAAGTCGGTCATGGTCTCGAGGTCGGCACAGTTGACGACGGTGCTCCCGATGCGGATTCCCATCGCGTCACTCTGGCACGACCGTGCGCCAGGCTCACGGGCAATTCGGGTTTCCGTCCTCTCGCCGGACACGAGGGCGTAGCGTTGGCCCCGTGCGGATGTCGAACGCCGAGGCGATCATGTGGGCGGTCGAGAAGGACCCCGCGCTCCGCTCCGATTTCTGCAACTTCATGATCCTCGACCGGCGCCCGACCGACGAGCGACTCCACCAGACGATGCAGCGGGCGCTCGACGCGATCCCGCGCCTGGGTCAGCGGGTGATCGGCGCGCCGCTCCGGATCGCGCCTCCCGAATTCGCCGACGACCCGAATCTCGACCTCGACGCGCACGTCCGGATAGTCGCCGTGCCGGCGCCGGGCGACGACCGTGCCCTGCTCGACCTGTGCGGTGCACTCGCCGAGCAACCGCTCGACCGGGCGCGGCCGCTGTGGGAATTCACGGTCATCGACGGCCTGCCCGACGGTCGGGCCGCAATGCTGCAGAAGGTCCACCACACGATCACCGACGGCGTGGGCGGGCTGAAGCTGTCGCTGGCGATGGTCGACTTCGAGCGCGACCCGGAATGGAAGGCCCCCGACGACGCACCCGCGACCGCGGCCGTGCACACGACGCCGCTCTCGGCCGCCCGCGACGCGGTCGTCGACGCGGGCCGGCGCGGCATCGACGCGGTCCGGCGCACGATCGAGACGACGGGTCACGTCGTCGTCCACCCGAGCGAGATCCCGGGGCGGGCGTCGGATGCCGCGCGCCTGGTGTCGTCGCTCCAGCGCCAAGCGCTCGTCACCGACGCCGCCCGCTCCGACGTGATCGACGGCCGTTCCCTCCGGCGCCGCTTCGAGATCTGCGCGCTCCCCTTCGAACCCCTGCGGACCGTGGCCGGCACGCTCGGGGGGAGCCTCAACGACGCGTTCGTCACCGGTCTGGCGAGCGCGCTCGGCCGCTACCACGAACGCGCCCACAGCGACGTCGACGAGCTGCGGCTCGCGATGCCCGTCAGCACGCGGCAACGGGGCGACACGAAGACCAACGCGTTCGTACCCGCGCGTGTGCTCGTCCCCATCCAACCCGCGCACGACCTCCGGACCCTGTTCGGCGACGTGCACGAACGGCTGCAATCGGCGAAGCAGGAGACGGCCCTCCACGCGGCGGAAGGTCTCGCGGGTGTCGTGGCCGGCCTCCCGACGTCGTTGCTCGTCACGATGACGCGATCGCAGACCCGGACGATCGACTTCGGCGCCTCGAACCTCCGCGGGAGCCCGGTGCCGCTCTATGTCGCCGGCGCGCGCATCGTCGCCAGCTACCCGATGGGCCCCCGCACCGGCTGCGCGCTCACCGTCACGATGCTCTCGTACTGCGACGAGTTGCACCTCGGTCTCAACATCGATCCGGCGGCGATCGTCGACCCACGCGCGTTCATGCGCGACGTACGCGACGCGTTTGCCGAGCTGGCTTCGCTGGCCTGACCCGACGTATGAGTCTGCGGGCCGATCTGCGGGCCGGGCCGGGGTGTCGTCAGCGCCGAACGTGGCGGCTGGGCTCGACGCCCGCGTCCAACCATTCGTCGAACAGCGGATCGCGCCAGTGCGGGTGCTCGCAGTCGCTGGTGCCGTCGACGACGTAGAGGTGGAGCGTGGGCGCTTCGTCGGCCAGGTCGACCAGTTCGATGCCCCGCGGGTGCGGCGGCGCGGCATCGAGAAGGTCGATCATCGCGACCGACGCGAGCACGCGGCACCGGCAATCGGGGCACGCCGAGATCGTCGCGGATTCGAGTCCGCCGGTGAGCTGGAACAGGCAATCGCTCTCGCGCTGATCGAGCGCGACCTCGTTCCCGTCCTCATCCATGATCACGAGCCCAGCGGCCACGCCTCGACGGTAGCGCCGGGTTCCCTCCCGCCCTGCAGCCCGCTAGTTTCCTGGCTCGTGCGTGCGATCACGATCTCCGAGGGCCATCTGGTGGTGGCAGACCGACCCCGGCCCGAGCCCGACCCGGACGGGGTCGTGGTGCGAGTGCACGGTGCCGGCCTCAACCGCGCCGACCTGCTGCAGCGCGCCGGTTTGTATCCCGCGCCGCCCGGCGTTCCGGCCGACATACCGGGCATGGAGTTCGCGGGCGTGATCGACGCCGTCGGCGCCGACGTCGTGGGCCGGGCGGTCGGTGATCGCGTCTTCGGCATCACGGGCGGCGGCGCACAGGCGGAGTACATCGCGGTTCCCGCGGTCCACTGCGCGATCGTGCCGCCGAACCTCGATCTCGTCGAGATGGGCGGGGTCCCCGAAGTGTTCATCACGGTGCACGACGCGATCGTCACCCAGGCACATATCGCGGCAGGCGAATGGCTGCTCGTGCACGCGGTCGGCTCGGGAATCGGCACCACCGCGGTGCAGCTCGCGAAGGCGCTCGGTGCGCGCGTCGTCGGTACGGCCAGGAACGCGGACAAGATCGAACGATGCCGCGAGCTCGGTCTCGACGAGAGCATCGTGCCGACTCTCACCGCGGACGGCGCGCTCGACGTCGACGCGCTCGCGTGGTCGATCGTCGAAGCAACCGGCGGCGGCGTGCACGTGGTACTCGACACCCTCGGGGGCGATTACGTGATCGCCGACGTGAACGCGGCCGCACCCAAGGGCCGCATCGTCTGCATCGGCACGCTCGCGGGTGGTCGGGCGACGATGCCGATCCTGTCGATCCTCGGCAAGCGCCTCACGCTCATCGGCACCATGTTGCGCGGACGAGATGTCGCGGAGAAGGCGGCCGCCACCGACGCCTTCGTGCGTGACGTCGTGCCCCTGCTCGCCGACGCGCGGATCGCGCCGATCGTGGAAGCGATCCTCCCCCTCGACCGGGCCGAGGAGGCCTACGCGCTGCTCGGATCCGACCAGACGTTCGGCAAGGTCATCCTCGACTGCCGCTAGGGCGACCGATCAGCTGATCGTGACGACCAGTTGGTGGTTCGGGGTGCCGGTGGCCTGCACGCTGAACGCACGCTTGGAGTCGAGGCCGATCACCCAGGTGAGCACGCCCTCGAAATCACCCGTTTCGACAATGGCCCGGACGTGGTTCGTGTTGGCGACCGGGACGCTCTTCGGGCCGGTGTACGTGGGCTTGCCCGTCGTGAAGTCGAAGCCGTAGCCGGGCTGCACCTTGACGAGCACGAACGCGCTGCCCGCCACGGGAATCGTGCTGCCCGAGCCGGCGGCGGTGAAGGGCGCGTTGGCGTAGCTGACGGTGTAACCCGGCGGGTCGGTGCCCTTGGCGGTGAAGTCGAAGATGACGTGATCGACGCAATGGTCACCGAGCTCTTGGACGTGGGTGAGCATCGACGCACTCGCGGTCGTGGGGCTGGTCGCCGGCGCGGTCGGGATCGGCAGCGGTTGGCACGGCAACGACGTGGTCGAGAGCCCGCCGACCGTGTCGGAGGTGCTCGATCCGCCGGACACCGTCGTGGTCGATCCCGACGGCGACACCGCGGTCTTGCTACTTCCCCCGCACGCGCCGAGAACGAGCGCGGCACAACAACTGACGATGACGGTGATTCGCACGCGACCATCCTCGCACCCCGGACGCCGGTCGCCGGGTCACCGGTACGATTCGCCCGACTCCGGTTCCGATCATCCGAGGAGCAGTTGTGCCCGAGATCAGCGAGAACGACGTCGTCATCGTCGAGGCGGTGCGTGCGCCTCTCGGTCGGCGCAACGGGGCACTGTCGACAGTGCATCCGGCCGATCTGCTCGGCCTGGTGCAGCGGGCGGCGATCGAGCGGGCCGGCATCGACCCGATGGAGGTCGGCCAGGTCATCGGCGGATGCGTGAGCCAGGTCGGCGAGCAGACCTTCAACATCGCCCGGACCGCGTGGCTGAGCGCCGGGCTCCCGCTCGAGGTCGCCGGGACGACCGTCGACAGTCAGTGCGGCTCCTCCCAACAGGCCACCAACCTCGCGAGCGCGATGGTCGGGTCGGGCGTGGTCGACGTCGCCCTTGCGTGTGGCATCGAGTCGATGAGCCGCGTCCCGCTCGGTGCCGCGGTGCGCAACGACTTCGGTCGGCCCAACCCGCCGTCGTACCGCGACCACTACGAGCTGACGAGCCAGTTCGAGGGCGCGGAGCGCATCGCCGACAAGTGGGGCGTGACGCGCGCCGACTGCGACGAGTTCGGCCTGCTCTCGCAACAACGCGCGCAGCTCGCCTGGGCCGAAGGTCGCTTCGAGCGCGAGGTCCTGCCCATCGACGCACCGGATGTCGATGCCGAAGGCAAGCCCACCGGTACGACCCACCGCGTGACCCGCGACGAAGGTCTGCGCGAGACGTCGCTCGAAGCACTCGCGAAGCTGAAGCCGGTCGGGCGCGAAAACGGCGTGCACACCGCGGGCTCGTCGTCGCAGATCACCGACGGTGCGGCCGCAGTGCTGTTGACGACGGTACGAAAGGCGCGCGAGCTCGGGCTGAAACCCCGGGCGCGCATCGTCGACCAGTGCCTCGTGGGCGTCGATCCCGTGCTCATGCTCACCGGACCGATCGACGCGACCCGGCGCATGATGGACCGCACCGGATTGAGCATCAACGACTTCGACACCATCGAGATCAACGAGGCCTTCGCATCGGTCGTGCTGGCCTGGGAGCGCGAGATCAAGCCCGACATGGCGCGCGTCAATCCCAACGGCGGCGCGATCGCGCTCGGCCATCCGGTCGGCGCCACCGGCGCGCGCTTGATCACCACTGCCCTGCACGAGCTCGAGCGCATCGACGGTCGGTACGCGCTCGTCACGATGTGTTGCGGCGGCGGGCTCGGCACGGGCACGGTGCTCGAGCGCATTTGACGGTGCCGCGCGACGAGGTCGAGCTCGAGCCCGGCGAGGAGCTGCTCGTCGTCGCCTACGCGAGCTTTCGCGGTGCGGCGGCCTCAACGGTGAGGTCGACGTTCGCGCTCGGGTCCGCCCGCATGCGGATGAAGGCCTTTCACGCGTGGCACGATGCCGCGCTCGCGTCGGGATTCCCCCCAGTGCCCCCCGAGATGGTGGTGGCCGTCTCCGACCGCCGGCTGTTGTTCGGCAAGCCCACCTTCTGGGGACGCCCGCCGGCGCGGTACTGGAGCGCGTTCGATCTGGGCGCGGTGGCGCAGGTCGTCGCGCTGCGCCACGGTCTGGTGACCGGTGTGGCGTTCGCGTTCACCGACGGCGTGATCGTGGAGATCGAAGCCGTCCGCGGCCGCCGGCTCCGCCGACTGGTCCGTGTGATCGAGGATCGCCTCTCCCGGAGATGACCATGAGGGATAGCGTCCGATCCATGACGAAATTCGGATTGCAGATTCCCGGTTTCCGCCACGCCGGCGCCCCCGACTCCGAGATGTTCGACCGCACTCTCGCGATGGCGCAGGCCGGCGAGGAGAGCGGATTCGACTCCGTCTGGGTCATGGACCATTTCTGGCAGCTCCCCGCGCTCGGCGGGCCCGACGAGCCGATCCTCGAGGCGTACACGTTGCTCGGCGCGCTCGCGGCGCGCACCGAACGCGTGAAGCTCGCCACGCTCGTCACCGGCGTCACGTATCGCAATCCGGCGATGCTCGCCAAGATGGTGACGACGCTCGACGTGATCTCGCACGGCCGGGCCATCCTCGGCATCGGCGCCGCGTGGTACGACGTCGAGCACGTC
>DASYJT010000345.1:0-7394 GCA_035996165.1 Acidimicrobiia bacterium | reverse complement strand
CAGTTCACCTTCGTCGCAGCTCCGACCGTGACGGGCCTCGACCCGTCGAGCGGACCGACGACGGGTGGGACCTCGGTGAGGATCACGGGCTCGGGCTTCACCGGCGCGACGGCAGTCGCCTTCGGGGACGTCGCGGTCGCGTTCACCGTCGACAGCGATACCTCGATCACCGCGACGTCGGCGGGGACGACTGATCCCCCCGGTGACGCGGTCGACGTGACCGTGACCACCCCGGGCGGGACGAGCGCCAAGAGTCTCGCGGACCGATTCACCTACACCGCGACGGCACCCGGCATTGTTGTCGCGCCGAGCTCGGGCCCATCGCGCACGCGCGTCGTCGTGTCGGGCGACAACTTCCAGCCGGGTGAACTGGTGAGAGTCACCTATCTGACGGGGCTCACCGCGCCGCACCCCAGGACGGTTGCGCTGTGCCACGCGACCGCCGACGCGATCGGCTCGTTCACCTGCCACGGGAGAATCCCCGGCCTCGCGGCTGCGGGTGCGCTCGGTGATCACGCGATCATTGCGACCGGGGCACTGTCGGCCTCGACGGCAACAGCGACCTTCACTCGCACCTGAACTCGACTCGACATACGAACACGAACCGCTTTCTGCAGGCGCGCATCCATCGCGCGGACGCGCCGTCATCCGCAGTTGCGTGCGGCTGACCACGCCCGGCCGAAGTCTCCGAGTGGCTACCGGCCGTAGCGATCGTCGAGGCGCACGACATCGTCGAGCTCGGTCGTGCTGGCTTCGAGTACCACTGTGTCGACGATCGCGGTCATGCGATGCCGTGTGCCAGGCCGGAGGTGAACCGACTCACCGGCGAGCAACTCGAACGACTCGAGTTCACCATCGAGGCCGCCAACCTCGAAGAGGAGGCGACCCGACTGGACCGAGACGGTCTCCTCTTTCCTCTCGTGGTACTGGAGCGAGAGTGCGTGGCCCTGAAGGACGTGCAGCGCCTTGCCGCAGTACTTGCCGTCGACGACGGCGAAGTGAATCTCGTGGCCCCACGGCTTCTCGACCCGTTCCACCTTCTGAACCCAATCAGCCTTCGACACGATGACGAGGCTAGACCGCCGCGGCAGGTCTGCTCTGGGGTCGTTCACCTGCTGACTGAAGAAGCCTTGGGGTCCGGTGAGTTTCTTGTTTGCGCACCCGACGGCAACGGAGTGAATATCGTCGGCGACCGAGACGACTGGGAGACGCGCATGACGGGCGGCGCGAGGCGCGACCGGAACGTTGCGCCGCTTCGGGGCCGCGAGCGCGAGCTCGCGCGGGTTCTCGCCCTACTGAGCGATCCCGATGTTCAGATCGTGTCCCTGACCGGGCGCAGCGGAGTGGGTAAGACTCGGCTCGCGCTCGAGGTGGCGTCGGTCCTCGACGCGCGCCTTCCGGGTTCGGCCTTCGTCGTCGATTTCTCCGGGGTGCCGAGCGCGGGTCTCGTCCTCTCGGAGATCGCGGCTGCGTTGGACGTTTCGGTGATGCCTGGTACTCGGCTGATCGACGGGATCTCGCGTCACCTCGGCACCTCGGCCTTCGTCGCGATACTCGACAGCTTCGAGCACGTCGGGCCGGCGGTCGCGACACGGAACGAGCTGCACGAGCTGCTCGATCGTTGCGCGAGTCTTCGGTTCCTCGTCACGAGCCCGGCGCCGTTGCGAATGCGCGCCGAGCGAGTTGTGCGTCTGAACCCGCTGCCCGTCCCGGCTCCAGGTCCACACGACGTCTCCGCTCTCGCGCAGCAACCGTCGGTCGCGCTCTACTGCGAACACGCCCGGGCCGTGAATGACGCCTTCTCCCTCGATGCCGACAACGCTGCGCATGTCGCCGCGCTCACACGCGAGCTGGAGGGGCTTCCGCTCGCGATCGAGCTGGCCGCGGCGCGGGCCGCGAGCATTCCCGCCGCAGACCTCCTGAGCCTCGTCGAGAATCGGCCGTTGGACGTACTGCGCGTGGCACGCCGCGACGGCCCGACCCGGCACCACGACCTGCGCTCGGCCATCACGTGGACGTACCAGCTCCTCGCGCCCGACGAACAGCAAGTGCTGAACCGACTTTCCGTGGTGGTCGGTTCGTTCGACGTCGAGGACGCGGAGGTGCTCTGCGCCGACCTCCCCGGCGGCATCGTTCTCGATGCGGTCTCGTCGCTGGTCGACATGCACTTCCTCGATCCGATCGCCGGCACCCGTGCATCACGATTCGCGCTGGTGCACTCGATCCGAGCTTTCGCGCGCGAGCTGCTCGCGGAATCGGGCGAAGGTGGAGCTACTGCTGAACGCTGGCAGCGGTGGCTGGCGCGCCGCGCGCGCCAGGCAGCGCGCGGTATCGACACGTCCGCCGAGCAGACGTGGCGCACGTGGCTCGACGAAAAGCACGGCGACCTTCTCGCGGCGGCGAGCGCGTCCTTGGAACGCGGTGACGCCGCCGACGCGCTCGATCTCGTCTCGGCGTTGGGGCCGCACTGGGACAGTCGCGGATACCGGGCCGCGCATGCACGTGTCGTCGACGCGGTGATCGCGCTCGCCGCCGAACACGATCTCCAGACCGACACGCTGGCCGAGGTGCTCTCGTGGGCGGGCCTCCTGGGGCTGCGCTCGCAACGAGACGAGGGCCAGGCGGTCCACCTCGAACGCCTGGTGCGCGGTGAGGAGCTCGCCCGCGCCGCGGGCACCGAACGCACGCTCCTACGCGCGCTGGCGTGTTGGATGCTCGTCACTCCCACGACGGGTGACGTCGAGCGCGCCACCGCCGCGGCCTCCGAAGGCCTTGCGTTGGCGATGCAGCAGGCGGCGTCGCGTTGGACTGCGCGTTTCGAGGTCTGGGCCGGCATGCACGCCCATCAGACGGGAGACGACGAACGCGCGGTCGCACTCGGACGTTCCGGACTCGCCCGCGCCCGGCGGGGTCGCGATAGGCGCACCATCGTGCTCGCCGCGATGCTGCTCATGCCGCTCGCGGCGAAGTATCCCGAGCTCATCGACGAGGTCCCGCCGCTCACCGAAGTGCTGAAGATGACGCGGACTACGGGTCAGACGATCATCCGGACCGTGTTGCTGCCCATGCTCGCGGTCGACGCGACGAAGCAGGGCGACATTGCGCGCGCGGCGGCGTGGTGCACCGAGGGGCTCGAGCTCTCGGGTGAAGCGTCCCTTGCGGCGGGATACGGGCTGATGGCCGCCGTCGAGATCGCGGCCGCGCGCGGCGACAACGAGTACGCGGCGCGCTTCCACGGGATGCTGCGCCGATCGCTGCGCCGCCTATCGGCCAACATGCCGCCCGAATACCTCGAGACGCACGAAGCTGTGCTGCGCCGCGTGGGCGATTCGCTCGGGTTCGACGCGATGGAAGCGTCGGCCGCGCGGGGCGCACAGGTCGCGTGGCGCGATGCCGTCGACGAGGCGCGCGGGTACACGCGGGCCGTCGCCGCGTCCGAGATGTCGCCACCGGTAGTCCGCCCTGCGCCGAACGCCGGGCACGTAGCCCTCACCGCGCGGCAGTTCGATGTGGTGCGGCTTCTCGCGCAGGGTCTCACGAACAAGGAGATCGGTGAGCGCCTGGCGCTGACGCCCAAGACCGTCATGCACCACACCGGCGACGTCTACCGAAGGCTTGGCGTGCGCGGCCGCAGCGAAGCAGTCGCGTTCGTGATCCGCACCGGAATGCTCGACTGACGTCGCCTACCGTTGCTCGCGCCCTCGTCGGCGACCGCCGGAGAGGAACGCTCCGAGGGTAAGCAGCAAGACCGCGAGTACGAGCGTGCCGCGCGAACTATCACCGGTGAACGGCAGGAAGCCGTTCCCGCGGTCGCTGCTCGGCGCGACCGTGGCTGTGGTGTCGCCCGGCGGTTCGGCGGCGGGACCGACGGTCGACGTCGAGCCTTCGACGCGCACGGTCGTCGACGATGACGCCGCGGTCGTCGTCGACGTCGTCGTCCTCTCGACCGATGTCGTTGTGGTGCTGGATGTCGATGTCGTTGTCGTGCTGCTCGTGCTCGTGCTCGTGCTCGTGGTCGTCGACTCGGCCGCGGACTCGACGGTGAGGACGCCCGCGAGGTTGGTGATGTCGTAGTTCGGATCCGAGGCGCCGGCACACGTCGTCGGGTAGGTGCCGACCGGGTCGCCGCGTCGGTATTCAGTCGTGCACACCGGCGCGGTTGTGAGCGAGGCCGGAGTGTCGCTGTGGACAAATCCCGCGTATGTCGGCGCTATCGCCGGCGCGGCGTCGCCGACTGTCACCGTGGGACTCGACGCGGTGATCGAGAGCGGCGCCGGACTTACGAAGAGCCCGGCGATGTTCGGGAAGTTGGCGGAGCTCGGGCCGTAACCTTCGAGCACGCTGCCCGGACCGGGAGCGGCCGGAATGTATTGCGCGCGGACTCCGTGGCCGAAGCAGCCGACGAGCGAACACGTCGACACGCTGAGATCATCTCTCGTGATCGACGCGTGCCCGGTGTCGTCGAGCGGCACGGGCGCGCCGAGATTGACCCCATCGACGACGAACTGCACCGCGCCCTTCGGCGTGGCGCTGTCGGACGTTTGTCCGACGACGGTCGCGGTGAACGTGATCGGCTGGCCGAACCGCGGACCGTGCAAGGTGTCGTCGGTCCACGACGCGTTCACCGACGTGTGCGTCACGCCCTCCGACACCCGGGTCGTCAACGTCGACGATGTGCTGCCGACGAAACCGGCGGCGCCGAGATAGGTGGCCGTGACTGTGTGCCCGGTCGCGCCCGGCGCACTCACGCTCAGGTCGTCGATCGTCAACGACGCCCGACCGCTGTTAACCGGCGTATCGGTGGCCGACACGGGAAGGGGGTCTCCGAACGGTGATCCGTCGACGTAGAACTGCACCGCGCCGGTGGGATGCACCTCGACGCTCCCGTTGTGGCAGCGACAATCCTGCGGAGTCACCGTCGCCGTGTAGGTCACGGGCTGCCCGAATGCCGGCGGAGCCGAGAGCGACGACGACACGGACGTTGTCGTCGCGCCGATCGCGGAGACCGTGTACGCGTGTGTGGCCGTGAAGCCGTTCGTGTCCGAGACACGCAGCTCAACCGGATAGACGCCTGGTTGGGGGAAGGCGAACGAGATGTCGGGACCACCAGCCGACGTCGTGATCGCGGGCGAACCGGCGCCGGTGAGCTCGCAGGGGAATCCCACCAGCGCCGGTTGGCCGTTGATGATCGTCGTCGTCGTGCCCGGGCATTCGATCGTCCACGTGTACGTCAGTGGCAGGCCGCTCGGATCGGTCGCAGTGGAAGTCAGCGCCACGGGTTGGCCGACCGCGGAGGTGGTCGGCACGGCCGCGCTGAGCACCGGGACGGCAGCCGACGCGGGAACGATCTGGCCGATGTGCTTCGTACCGTCCGGACCTTGGAACTCGATGGAGTTCGTGACGCACGCTGACTTCCCCTCGGGAGTCCCGTTGACGCATGCGCCCGCGTTCGCGGGATCGACCGGCGTGATCGCGAACATCGGCTCGCCCGCGGTGTTGTTCACGCGCTCGGCGACCCAGTGGTTCCCCGACCAGTCGACGTACGGGAACTGCAACGACTGATACTGGGCGCCGGGCGCGCTCGTCGGCGCGTGCGCGTTCGCGGGGTCGGCCGCGCTGTACTTCGTGCTGACGAACCAGCCGTTACCGCTCAAGCGCGTGCTGACGAACGCGGGTGCCAGCAGATCGTTCGAGTAGATCGACGACTGCAGCTGCGTGTCGACACCGAGTCCGTCGCTATGGACGGTGCCGACGAGGAACTGCGGATCGGACGTAGTGGGCGCGGGCGGTGCCGGGGCATTCGCGCACCGGTCCGATCCGAGCGACGAGCAGTTTTGGTCGTAGTTGGCCTCGGGAGTAGTCGCGGACACGAACAGGCTGAAGAGCCCCGCGTAGCCCTGGGAGTCGCCGATGAGCGACGAGATGTCGGGTGTGCCGTTCCCGAGTGCTTGCGTGACGGCGTCCTGCAGGCTCGGGGCGACCTCGGAGTTCTGGACGATCTCGAGGATGGCGAGGACGGTGGTCACCACGAAGAAGATTGCGATGCCGACGACGAACGCGATCGCGCCGGCGGCTTCCGCGGCCGCGGCTGCCGCGCTTTCCGCGGCCGCCGCCTCGGCCGCCGCGCTGGCACCCAGACCCTCACCGAAGAAGTAGGCGATGCGCCCCGCGAACGGAAACAGGGTCTCGACGATCGAGGTGCCGGTCAGGCCCGCACCCCCGAACAGTGCCGAGAGCGCGGTCGTCACGCCCGCGGAGAACAACGACGCGCCGACCGCGATCGCCGCGATCGTCCCGCGCGAAGCGAGTACGAACTGGGGGTTCGAGATCTGGCGGTTCAGCGTGTCGAACGTGCCCCACTGCTGGAACTGATCGAGGGTTGGGTACGTGACGGGGCAACCCAACACCGCGGTGCACGGCGTGAAGCACGTCTGGTCGTGCGTGGCGTCGTACGTTCCGGCGAACGGGCCGTCAGTCCCGCCCGGCGGGTGGAAGTTGCAGTAGCCCGTGCCGGCGGCCGTATTGAAGTTGAGCGGCGGCAACGTGTGGTCGTTGATCGGGCGGCCCGACCATTTCTCGTACTCGCCGACCGCGGCTTGTGACTGCGCGACGAGTTGCTTCGCGTAGAGCGACTGGAACCACTCGAACACGACTTGCTCGTTCGCCGATCGCGCGCTCGCGGACTCGCCGATGATGTGCGCGAGGTCGAGCCACTCCTGCGCGCGCACGTCGTCGCGCCCCCAACCGAGAACGGCATTGGTGTCGGTCACCGGAAGGCCGTGCGTGGAACGCACCTCGGCGACCGCGTTGGCCTCGAAGGTCTGCACGGCGTCGGCGTACTGGACGGGGACGTTCTGAAGGTTGATGACCGACGGTGGAGTGCTGTTCAGCGGAGCCGCAGACGCGTGTGGGTGCAGCGGCTCGGAGATGGCATGCACCGTCGAGATGGGCGCGACGACGCTTGCGACAGTCACCACGACGACCGCGCAGACCCATCTCCATGACCTGAACATGCCCGCTCCCAGCGTGTGCACCGACATCGACGGTGGAATCCTGCCGAGCGCACGGAGTGTGCGCATCGGGCACTTGCCCGGGGTCAGATCGAGTCGGGAAAAGTCACCTTCAAGCGCCGTGTCAGGTCGATGAGCGACGGTGGTGCGGCGGCGCGGGCAGGAGGGATCTGATGGACACAGGGGTGGGGCGGGTGCTCGGAGTCACCTCGGTGGCGGTTTCGGCGACCACGTCGAGGTCTCGGGAGATGAAACGCGTCGCGTTGCTTACAGGTGTGCTCTTACTCGCTTCGTGCGGCGGCGGTAACGGCTCGGCCAAGCAGGCGAGCCCGACGAGCGGACTCGCGAGTACGACCTCCGCCTCGACGACGGCCACCACGCAGG
>DASYJT010000344.1:0-13031 GCA_035996165.1 Acidimicrobiia bacterium | reverse complement strand
CACCGGACGCGTAGGTGCGGCTCTCGTAGTGCCGGCAGTCGGTACGCATCGCCACGTGGGCATCGTACCTGGGTCACCCGGCGTCGTCCGGCGCGCTGCACTGGCTCAGTCGAGCCAGCCGACAGCCTGATCGAGCAGATAGCGGCTGACCGAGAGGCACGCTTCGAGCGTGTCGCACGGGACCTCCTCGCCGCGGCGTATGCCGATCAGCGAGACCCGTTGGTGGGCGACGATGCGAAGCGAACGCTCGGGAGCGTCGGTGGCGGCGGGAAACGAGTCGGTGGCCGAGACGTCGAGGGGCAGATCGCGGCCGCCGACTCCCGCGAGGTCGGTCGCGAGCACGAGGAGATCCGGACCGTGCGCGAGGGGCGGCAACGCCCAGGTGAAACTCAAAGGAAAGTGGAAGGTGTCGGTGGGCTCGTCGTCGTCACCGACCTCGATCACCGCGTCTTCGAATCCCAAAAGGACACGGGGGTCGATCTCGAGCGAGAGGTAGAGGTCGACCGGGCCCTCGCAGCCCTCTTCGGGATGCAGGTCGACTTCCCAGGTCTGGCGCAGCGAGTAGCTCTCGACGAAGTGACGCTCGTCGTGCACGTGGAATCCGTGCTCGACCGCGTGGTCCTTCAGATCGGCGACGAATCCGGCAACGTCGAGTACGGCCATGTCAGTCGGAGAGCGTACCGAAGGCACGCTGCAGATCGGTACTGACGCGTTGCAACGCGTCGCGACTCGCGTCGAACGCGGCGGACAGACCGAAGAATGCGTGGATCATGCCGTCGTAGGGATAGCGCGCGACGGGAACACCGGCTTCGGCGAGCCGGAGCGCGTACGCGTCGCCCTCGTCGCGCAACGGGTCGAACTCGGCGGTGACGACGACCGCGGGCGCGACGCCCCGAAGGTCGGGGGCACGGAGCGGCGAGATGCGCCAATCGGTCGGGTCCGCGCCACCGCTCGTGTAGCACGCGTAGAACCAGTTCATGTCGTCGATCGTGAGCAGGTATCCCTTGGCATTGTCGCGGTACGACTCGGTGTCGAGCGAGGCACCGTCGACGGCCGGGTAGACGAGCACCTGCATTGCGATCTCGGGCCCGCCCGCGTCGCGCGCCAGCAGCGCGCATACCGCGGCGAGGTTCCCGCCCGCGCTGTCGCCCATGACGGCGAGGCGCGAGCCGTCGCCGCCGAAGGACGCCGCGTTCTTCGCGACCCAGGTCAGCGCGCGCCAACAGTCGTCGAGCGGGGCCGGGTACGGGTGCTCGGGCGCAAGCCGGTAGTCGACCGAAACCACGATCGCTTTCGTGGCGTTCGCGATCTGGCGCGTGATCAGATCGAACTGCTCGACCGAGCCGATCGTCCAACCGCCGCCGTGGAAGTACACGATGACCGGTAGATCGCGATCGGCCGACGGCCGGTACACACGAATGGGTACACCGTCGGCGTCGGTGTCGTCGATCGCGAACACCGGTTCCGGCGCGCCGGCGCCCATGACGACCAGCGTCGCGAACCCGGCGCGCACCTCTTCCAGCCGTTCGTTCGACGGCGGGACGTCGCCCATCGCGTTGACGAGATCGCACACCGACTGGGCTTGTGGATGCAGCGGCATCAGGCGTCCGCACCGAGCGCATCGCGCAACGCGGCCACCGCCACGACCCACGCGTCGCGACCCGGTGGCATGAACTCGTGCATGCCGAAGAACCCGTGAATGAGGCCGTCGGCGCGCACCGCCTCGGTCGGCACCTCGGCGGCGGCCAGCTTGCGGGCATACGCCTCACCCTGGTCGCGCAACGGGTCGTACTCGGCGGTGATCACGACCGCGCGCGCGAGACCGGAGTGGTCGGACGCGTGCAGCGGCGAGAAACGCGGATCGTCGAAGTCGGCCGGCGTGCGCGCGTAGTGATCCCAGAACCAGCGCATGCTGTCGGCTTCGAGGAAGTAGCCCTTCGCGTTGTCGATCATCGACGCGCTGTCGAACTCGACCTCGGTCACCGGGTACACCAGCAGTTGCAATTTCGGCTGCGGCAGCCCGCGCTCCCGGGCGTCGAGGGCGACCACCGCTGCGAGGTTGCCGCCCGCGCTGTCGCCGCCGATCGCGATCCGGCTCGCGTCGCCGCCCACCTCGTCGGCGTGCGCGAGCGCCCATTCGTACACGGCCAGGCAGTCGTCGGCCGCGGCGGGGAACTTCGCCTCCGGCGCGAGCCGGTAGTCGACCGACACCACAACCGCGCCCACTTCGTCGGCGAGGAGACGGCCGAGCTGGTCGTGAGTGTCGAGATTGCCGGTCACCCACCCGCCCCCGTGGAACCAGAGCAGCACGGGCAGACCCGGCGCCGCGCTCGGCCGGAACACGCGCACCGGGATATCACCTTCGGGCCCCGGGATCGTGCGATCGCCGACGTCGTGCACGGGATGCTTCGGGAACGCGGGGTTCGTCGTCGCCGCGATCATGGCGGCGCGCCGACTCTCGGGAGTGGCGTCGAGCGTGAAGGTGAGGCCCGCGTCGCTCAACAGCTGGACCATCATCTCGGCGGACGGGTGCAACGCCATGCGGTTCCCTCTTCGCTACGAAGGTCGAGTGAGCTCGACCGCGAGATTCCGGAAGGCCCGCCCGCGGTGTGAGACGGCATGTTTCTCCTCCGGCGCCATCTCCGCAAACGAGCGACCGTCGCCCTCGACGGGGACGAACACGGAGTCGTAGCCGAAGCCACCCAGTCCGCGCGCCTGCGCACCGATGACACCTTCGACCTCGCCCCGGGCGACAACCTCGTTCCCATCGGGCCGACGGGCCATTGCGACGGTCGCGAACCGGGCGGTCCGCAACGCCGGATCGACACCTTCGATCTCACGCAGCAGCTTGTCGACGTTGTCGGCGTAGGAAGCGGCTTCGCCCGCGTAACGCCCCGAGTACACGCCGGGCGCACCGTGTAGCGCATCGACCTCGAGACCCGTGTCGTCGGCGATCGCGAGGATCCCGATCGCGTCGGCGAGGGCGCGCGCCTTGATCCGCGCGTTCTCCTCGAGCGTGCTCCCGGTCTCCTCCACGTCGGGCGGCTCGGCGAGTACCGGGAGCGCGGCCACGGAAGCGGCGATCCGTTCGGGGGTGTCGACCAGGAATGCAACGCCGTCGATCGAGTACGCGATCAACGGGATGTCGGAAAGCGTGACGAAGATCTCGACGATCTCGCGCGCCTTGTCGACGTTCTGGGTGGCGAGAACGAACGGGAGCGGTGGCGTCACCGAACGCGGGGGGACGGCGCTACCGCGACCATCTCCGTCTGCGCGGTGATGATCTCCTCGATGCCCTTCTCCGCGAGACCGAGGAGCGCGTCGAGGTCGGGGCGGGTGAAGGCAACGCCCTCCGCGGTCCCTTGTACCTCGACGAACCGGCCGTCGCCCGTCATCACCACGTTCATGTCGACCTCGGCGCGCACGTCTTCGGTGTACTCGAGGTCGAGCATCGGAGTTCCGTCGATGATGCCGACCGAGATCGCCGCGCACGGTTGCAAGATCGGGTGCCGCGCCAACGTGCCGCTCGCAACGAGACGGCTGCACGCGTCGTGCAGCGCGATCCATCCGCCGCAGATCGACGCCGTGCGCGTTCCACCGTCGGCCTGCAACACGTCGCAGTCGACGGTGATCTGCACGTCGGGCATCAGCCGCAGGTCGACCGCGGCACGCAACGAGCGTCCGATCAATCGCTGGATCTCCTGCGTACGCCCGCTCTGCTTGCCGCGCGCCGCCTCGCGGTTGACGCGCTCGGGCGAAGAGCCCGGCAGCATCGAGTACTCGGCCGTGACCCATCCCTTGCCCGTGCCCTTCAACCACGGCGGCACGCGCTCTTCGACCGAAGCGGTGCAGAGCACGCGCGTTCGCCCGAACTCGACGAGCACCGAACCGTCGGCCATCTCGGTGAAGTCGCGCACGAAGACGACGCCGCGCAGGTCGTCGGGAGCGCGGCCGGAGGCACGTGTGGTCAAAGCAATTCCTTCCGTCCACCGGATCCGGAAGGCCGGCCGAGTGGTGCTACAGGTGGGTGACGAGGTGCGGCGCGGCGAGCGTCACCGCGCGCCCGAATGCTTCCGAGCCCTCTTCGACGGAGGCTACCGGGTCGAGCGTCGGCCACAAATGGGTGAGCATGAGCCTGCGTGCCTTCGCCGCGTTGGCAGCTTCGCCCGCTTGGCGCGCGGAGAGGTGAATCGGCGAGCGGATGTCGTCGTGCTGATACGTGGCCTCCGAGAGCACGAGGTCGGCGCCGGGCCGGAAGGCCTCGACGCTCCAACCCGGTCCGGTGTCGGCCGTGTACACGAGACGTTTGCCGCCGTATTCGAGATCGATGCCGACCGTCGGCAGCGGATGGTCGGTGCGCGAGAATTGCAGCTGCACTTCGCCGATAGTGGCGCGGTCGCCGTCGCCGACGAGCGTCCAGTCGAACGTGTCGGTCCACTCCCCCACGATGCCTTCGAGGGTCTTCTCGACACCCTCGGGTGCGTACACGGGAAGGTCGTGGCGGTCGAGGCCGTACTTGTTGAGCACGTGCAAGCCGTAGATGTCGACGCAATGGTCGGCGTGCGCATGCGTGATCACCACCGCCGTCAGGTCGGCCGGGTTCGCGTGCTGCTGCAGATTCGCGAACGAGCCGTTGCCGCAGTCCATCCAGATCACGGCGTCGCCCGCGCGTACGAGGTAACCGCTGCACGCGCCGCCCGCGGGCGACCCGTAGCTTCCTGAACACCCGAGAACGGTCAACTCCACGACCACGCCTCCACCTGCTCCACTTCCGGACCGAGGAACCGCTCGCCCAGCTGCCGAAACGTCGCCGGATCGCCGCTCGTCATGAACTTCACGTGCCTCGGTGCGTCCGCGGCCCGGGCGCCGCGGTCGGAGACGCCGAGCTCGGCTCGCACCTCGAATGCAGTCTCGTCGGCGCTCGACACCAATACGACATCGGGACCCATCACATCGGCGATCGTACGGGCGAGCAACGGGTAGTGCGTACAGCCGAGCACGAGAGTGTCTACTCCGGCGTCCTTCACCGGAGCCAAAAGGCGCTCCGCGAGCACGTGTACCTGATCGGAGTCGATGTCGCCCTGTTCGACGAATTCGACGAAGCCCGGACACGCGGCGCACGTGAGCTCGAGACTGCTGTCGAGCTCGGCGGCGATCCGTTGGTACGAACCGGACGCGACCGTGCCGACCGTGCCGATCACCCCGACGCGCCCGGTACTCGTGACGCGGCGCGCGGCCCGCAGGCCGGGTTCGATCACACCTACGACCGGCACGTCGAGATGCGCCCGGAGATGGTCGAGCGCGGCGGCCGCGGCGCTGTTACACGCGACCACCACCATCCTCGCTTGCTGCTCGAGCAAGAGGTCGACGATCTCGAGCGAATACTTCAAGACCTCCGCGGCGGGCTTCGGACCGTAGGGAAAACGCCCCGTATCGCCGAAATAGACGATGTCGGCACCGGGCACGAGATCGAGGAGCGCCCGCACGACGGTGAGACCCCCGAGCCCGCTGTCGAACACTCCGATCGGCCGGTCGTCGTGCGCCATCTGCCGAGAAGTTATCGGGGCGTTGCCGCGCGCCGGAGCCGGTCGGCCACCGCGGCCCCGAGGCCGGCGGAGTCGGCGGGTAGCACCGCGAGGATCACGTCGAGGCCCTGGCGGTCGAGATCTCGCAAGCGTTGATAGAGCACGCGCGCATGTTCGTCGGCATCGGCAGGTGCGGCGAGCACGCCGACGGTCCGGCCTTCGGCGCGCAGTTGGGCGGCGCGGGCGTCGAGGTCGTTCGCGTTCACGAGCACGACGCGCGTGTCGGGTGCGTAGTGGGAGGCCAACGTCCCGGGCGCCGCGATCTCGCCGCTCGTACGCCGCGCGAGCGGCGCACCGACGATTGCCGCGAGTCGTTCCTCGGCGATCCCGCCGACGCGCAGGACGACGGGCTCGGCGCCCGTGACGTCGACGATCGTCGACTCCACGCCGACGGAGCTCGGCCCGCCGTCGAGAATCATGTCGACGTCGTCGCCGAGGTCGTCGCGAACGTGCTGCGCGGTTGTGGGGCTGACGCGGCCGAAGCGGTTCGCGGAAGGCGCCGCGACCCCGCCGCCGAACGCGTCGAGCAGCGCGAGTGCCAGAGGATGGTCGGGCACACGGATGCCGACCGAGTCACGTCCACCGGTGGCGACGGCGGCGACGCGAGCGGGGTTCCGTCGCACGACGAGCGTGAGCGGCCCCGGCCACAGCGCGTCGGCCAGCGCGTGCGCGACCGCGGGCACTTCACGACCGAGCTCGTCGAGCTGCGCGGCGCGCGCGACGTGCACGATGACGGGATGATCGGTGGGCCGGCCCTTGACCGCGAAGAGGCGGTGCAACGCGTCCGGGTCGGCCGCGTCGGCGCCCAGGCCGTAGACGGTCTCGGTCGGGAACGCGACCAGACCGCCGGCGCGCAGGACCTCGACCGCGCGCGCGATCACCAGTAGTTGATGCGGGTGGCGCGTTCGACGACTTCGTCGATCGGATCGGTCCACGCGCCCGACGACAGGTACTTCCAACCGCCGTCGGGAAGCAGCGTGACGATCGTCCCGCGGTCGATCTGTTGCGCCGCCTTCAGCGCGCCCGCAATCGCCGCGCCCGACGAGATGCCGGCGAACACACCGCACTCGTTCAAGAGCCGGCGGGTGCCTTCGATCGAGTCGCGCGGCCGCACGATGAGCTTCCGATCGAGCACCGCGGGATCGAAGATCGGCGGGACGAATCCGTCGTCGAGGTTGCGCAGCCCTTGCACGAGCTCACCGGCGGGCGGCTCGACCGCGATGATCTTCACGCTGGGCTTGTGCTCTTTGAGATAGCGGCCCGCGCCCATCAAGGTTCCGCTCGTGCCGAGACCGGCGACGAACACGTCGATGTCGGGACAGTCGCGCAGAATCTCGGGACCGGTGCCTTCGTAGTGCGCGAGCGGGTTCGCCGGATTGCCGTATTGGAACAAGAAAACATAGCGGTCGGGCTCGTCGGCGTGGATCTTCTCGGCCAGCCGGATCGCGCCGTTGCTGCCCTCGTCTCCGGGCGACAACGTGATCTCCGCGCCGAAGATCTCGAGCAGCTGCCGGCGTTCGACCGATACGTTCTCCGGCATGATCACGCGCAGCTTGTAGCCGCGCAGCTTGGCGACCAACGCGAGGCCGATGCCCGTGTTGCCCGACGACGGTTCGAGAATCGTTGCGCCCGGCTTGATCGCACCCTCTCGCTCCGCGAGCTCGATCATCTTCAGCGCGATGCGATCCTTCGACGAGCCACCCGGATTCTGACCTTCGAGCTTCGCCCAGATGCGAACGTCGGGGTTCGGGGAAAGTTGATGCACGCCGACCAGCGGCGTGTCTCCGATCAACCCGAGGATGTCGTCGTGCTTCACGCGCCGCCGGCGACCGCAGGCAGGATCGAGAGGACGTCGCCGTCGGCCAGCTTGGTGTCGAGACCGTCGAGGTAACGGATGTCGTCGTCGTCCTTGTAGACGTTCACGAACTTGTGCAGGCTGCCCGAGTCGTCGAGCAGGTTGCCGCGGAGCCCGGGATACCGCTCGACCAGCGTGGAGAACACCTCGCCGACGGTGGCACCGTCGACCGCGACCGTGGCCTGGCCGTCGGCCTGGGCCCGCAACACCGTGGGAAGCTTGATCTCGACGGCCATAGGCGCAGGTTACAACCCGACCCGCAGAGTCAGGATTCCGGCTCGTCGGGTCGTCAGCCGCGATCGAGTTGGACCGCGGTCTCGACGATCTCGCCGGCGCGGATGCGGTACGAGCGCAGCATCGGGGTCTGGTCGCGCAACGAGACGATCACGTAGAGCCAAGCGGGATCGGCGGCTTGGCGCACGTCGGTCGGCGACGGGTACGGCTCGGTGTGGGTGTGGGAGTGCCATACGCCGACGATTTCGTCGCCGCGTGCTTCGGCCGCCCGCATCGCCGCGAGCATGTCGCGCGGATCGACCGTGTAGGTCACGGCCGAGGCATCGGTGTTGCGACACGGTCGGGCCTCGGCGATCGCGCCGGTCGGTTCTCCGCCCGAGCCGAGCGGACCGATGAGCAGACCGCACGCTTCGTTCGGCAGGCCGTCGTAGCAGTTGCCGATGATCGTCGCGTACTGCGACTCGGTGAGCCGCAACGTCGGTTGCGCGAACGCCTTCGTCATCCCCGGAGCGCTTGCCACACCCGCTCGGCCGTGCACGGCATGTCGATGTGCCGGATGCCGAGATGCGAGAGCGCGTCGATGATCGCGTTGTGGACCGCGGGCGTGGAGCCGAGGGTTGCCGACTCGCCGATGCCCTTGGCGCCGAGCGGGTTCAACGGCGTAGGCGTGACGGTGTTGTACGTCTCGTACGACGGCAGCTCGGCCGCCGACGGCATCGCGTAGTCCATGAGGTTCGCGGTGATGGGGTTGCCGTCGTCGTCGTACTGCACCTGCTCCCACAACACCTGCGCGACGCCTTGGGCGATGCCACCGTGCTGCTGACCGGCGACGATCAACGGGTTGATGATCGTGCCGCAGTCGTCGACCGCGACGTGCCGCACGAGCTCGACGCGCCCGGTCTCGGAATCGATCTCGACGACCGCGACGTGGGATCCGAAGGGGAACGAGGAACCGCCCGCCTGGAAGTCGAGCTCGTGTTGCAGGCGCTCGGCCAGGCCCTCGGGACGCTTCGCCGGATCCTTGACCGCGGCGGCGAGGTCAGACCACGCGAGCTTGCTCGCGGGAACGCCCGCGACTTCGAGGCCGTTGTCGCCGAGGACGATGTCGTCGGGATTCGCCTCGAGCATGTGCGCCGCGAGGCGCTTCGCCTGGGCGAGAACCTCTTGGCTCGCGACGAGCAGCGCGCTGCCGCCGATCTGACCGGAACGCGAGCCACCGGTGCCGCCGCCGCGCGGCACCTGGTCGGTGTCGGAGTGGAGCACCCGCACATTCTCGAACGGCACGCCGAGCGTCGACGCGACGATCTGCGAGAACGCGGTCTCGTGGCCCTGGCCGTGCGCGCTCGTACCGACGCGCGCGGTGACCGTGCCGTCGTCTTCGATCTCGACCGCACCGAACTCTTTCGTCAACACCATCGGCGCGCTGATCTCGAGGTACGACGACACGCCGATTCCCATGAGCATGCGGTCGCCGCGCTCACGCCGGGCCGTCTGCTCCGCGCGCAAGGCGTCGTAGCCGGAATGCTCGAGGACGGCATCGAGAGCCTTGTCGTACTCGCCGGTGTCGTACGTGGCGCCCAGACCGGTGTTCGGCATGTAGGGGAACGCGTCGGGCTGGATGAAGTTCTTGCGGCGGATCTCGACGGGATCGATGCCGAGCTCGTCGGCCGCGATGTCGAGCACCCGCTCCATCATGTGGATCGCTTCCGGGCGACCCGCGCCTCGGTACGCCGCGACCGGGGTGCTGTTGGTGAGCACGGCCTGCCAGTTGAACTCGACCTTGGGGACGACGTACACGTTCGCCGCCATCATCTGCGTGAAGAACGGCAGGAACGAACCGATCGCCGCGTACGCGCCCGCTTCGGCGTTCGTGAACACCTTGAGGCCGGTAATCGTGCCGTCGCGCTTCAGACCGAGCTCGACGTCGTGCACCATGCCCCGGCCGTGCCACATCGAGACCATGTTCTCGGAGCGCGTCTCCGCCCATTTCACGGGACGCCCGAGCGTGAGCGCGGCCTTGGCGACGAGAAGATGCTCGACGGTCATGCCCTGCTTGGCGCCGAAGCCGCCGCCGACCGCGGCGTTGCGCGCCCGGATGACCGCCGGATCGAGACCGAGCAGCATCGCGATCTCGTCGCGGACGCCGTGCGGACCCTGCGACGACACCCAGATCGACAGACCGCCGGCCGGATCGCCCGGGACCGCGACCATGCCGCCCGGCTCCATCGGGACCGGCGCGACGCGCTGGTTGACGATGCGCTCGCGGATCACGACGTCGGCGTCGTCGAGCACGCCAACGACTGGGCCCGTACCCATCGCGTTGGCGACGTTCGTGCCGTGGGCCTCGTGGATGAGGGGCGCGCCGTCGGCGACGGCGGCCGCGACGGTGGCGAGGGGCGGGAGCTCGTCGTAGTCGACGATCACGGTCTCGGCCGCGTCCATCGCCTGACCCTTGGTCTCGGCGACGACCATCGCCACGAGGTCGCCGACGAACCGAACCTTCTCCTGGGCGAGGGGCGGGCGGTTCATCGTCGTGGGCAGCATGACGAAACCGTGCACTGTGGGGAGGTCGAAGTCGGCGGCGGTGTACACCGCGACGACGCCCGGCATCTCCTTCGCATCGCTCGAGTCGATCGACTCGATGTTCGCGTGCGCGACCGTCGACCGTACGAACGCGGCGTGCAGCACGCCCGGGATCGCGAGGTCGTCGAAGTACTGCGTCTCGCCGACGAGGATCCCCGGGTCCTCCTTGCGAAGAACTGGGTTGCCCAGAATCGAACCCGACGTCGGCATTGCATTCCTCCTGCTGCGAGAACCGGCCGCAGACTAGCGGTGAGAGAATGCGGCAGTGCGAGCCGTCCGCAACACCGATGCCGGGATCCGCGTGGTCGACGTACCGGCGCCCGATCACGACGGAACACGCGTGCGCGTCCGTGCCGCGGGAATCTGCGGTTCCGATCTCGAGATGGTCCGGACCGGGCTGGCCGCGGGGACCCTCGGCCACGAGATCGCCGGCGTGCTCGACGACGGCACGGAAGTAGCGGTGCACCCCTTCGTGCCGTGCGGCGCGTGCACGCAGTGCCGAGCCGGCCGGTTCCAGCTGTGCCGGGAGGCGACCGCGAGCATGCTCGGCGTCTTCACCGACGGCGGGATGGCTGACGAGATCGTCGTACCCGCTTCGTGCGCCGTTCCGCTGCCCGCGGGCATCAGCGCGAGCGACGCGTCGATCGTCGAGCCCCTCGCCGTGGCCCTGCACGCATGCAACCGCGCCGGAATCTCACCGGGAATGCGCGTCGGCGTGGTGGGCGCCGGGACGATCGGGTTGTTGAGCGGCGCGGTCGCGCGCCATCTCGGTGCCGACGTGACGATCCTCGCCCGGCACGACGCGCAGCGGACTGCAGCCGTCGCGCTCGGTGTCGGGCCCGACAAGCCGCGCGATTGCGATGTCGTGTTCGAAGCGGCGGGCACGTCGTCGGGGTTCGACGACGCAGTGCGTGCGTGCCGCCGTTCGGGCACGCTCGCCCTCGTCTCGACCACCTGGGAGCCGATTCCGATCTCGTTCCTGAACGCGCAGATGCGCGAGGTGACGATCGTGCCCGCGTTCGTGTACGGCGAGGCACACGGTCACCGTGAGTTCGACACCGCGGCTTCGATCGCGGGCGCGCATCCCGAGATCGCGTCGGCTGTGATCACGCACCGATTCGGGCTCGACGAGGCGTCCCACGCGTTCGCCGTCGCGAGCGACCGCGCGCAGGGCGCGATCAAGGTCGTCCTGCACCCGTAAGGCCGGGTCGCGGGCGAGCCTGACAGCTCAACTCGGTCGGGTTCCGGCCGATCAGGGTCGATGGACGGGATCGCGGCAGCTCAGGCGCGCATCCAGCAGATATTGAGCCAATTCGGCGAGGTGTCGGCCGGCGGCGTGCTCGGCACGGGAGACTCGGGCACGACGCCGACCGGAGCCCCGCCCGGCACGGGCACCGGTTCGTTCGCCGACGCGCTCGCCCAGGCGCAGGGCGCCGCTCCGACGGCCACGGCCGCGACCGCTGTCGATCCGAGTGTCCCGACGAGCTCGGGCAAGCTCAACCGGGCCGGGGTCGACTCGATCCAGTGGGCGCGCGACTTCTTGAAGAAGGTCAACATGCCCATCACGTCGGAGAACGTGCGCGCCGTCTCCGCGTGGGAACAGGCGGAAGGAACGGCGGCGGCGTTCAACCCGCTGGCGACGACGCAGAGCGGATTCGCCGGCGAGACCCGGTTCAACAGCGTGGGCGTGAAGAACTACGCGACGTACCAGGACGGCATCGACGCCAACGCGCACGCACTACTGAACGGTCGCTACACGAACGTCCTCGACGCACTGCGCGCCGGCAACAGTGCGACCGCGGTCGCGCAGGCGATCTCCGATTCACCCTGGGGCACCCACGGCGGCGTGCTGCGCGTGCTCGCGTCTCAGGGCAAGTAACGCGCCGCGACCTCTCCGAGCACCTTCTCGCAGTCGGCGACGGTGTCCCGCAGGATCTGGGCGACGGGCAACACTTCGTCGATCCGGCCCGCGACCTGGCCGCTGAACGCGAACGACGCTTCCATGTTGCCGCCGAAGTAGAGGTCGTGCACCGCGTCGAGGCTCGGGATGACCGCGCGGTCTTCACCCTCGGCGCTTTCGCTGAAGCCGGTGCGCAACACGCGGAACGCCGGAGGCGCATGGCGGTTGAGCAACAACGTGTCGCCCTCGTTCGACGAACAGATCAGTTGCTTCCAATTCTCGTGCACGGGTGACTCGGCCGCGCTCACCATGCGCGTACCCATCTGCACACCTTCCGCGCCGAGAACGAACGCGGCGGCCATCGAGCGACCGTCGCACACGCCACCCGCCGCGATGATCGGGACGTCGACGCGCGACGCGATCAGCGGCAGGAGCACCATGGTGGACGCGCCCGTGGGCGCCTTGAACCCGCCACCCTCGTTGCCTTCCACGACCAGGCCGTCGACTCCCGCGTCGACGGCCTTCAGCGCGCCGCGCAACGACGGGACGACGTGGAACACGGTGAGACCGGCATCCTTGAACGCCCGAGTGAACTTCGTGGGGTCGCCGGCCGACGTCGTCACGAACGTCACGCCGTTCTCGGCGACGAAGTCGACGATCGACGCGTCGCGCACGAACATCTGGGCCACGTTCACACCGAAGGGCTTGTCGGTGAGATCGCGCATCTTGACGATCTCGTCCCGCACCTCCTCGAGGCGGCCCGACGACGTCTCGATGATGCCGAGCCCGCCGCCGTTCGACACTGCTGACGCGAGCTGGGCCCGGGCGATGTAGCCCATCGGCGCCTGGACGATCGGATACTCGATTCCCAACA
>DASYJT010000343.1:0-4302 GCA_035996165.1 Acidimicrobiia bacterium | reverse complement strand
TTCGCGACCACGCGGCCGTCGCGCTCCACGAGGATCGCCGTGTTGTAGCGATGACCGTCGGGCGTCAGCTCCGCGTAGCCGAGGTGGAAACCGACGCCGAGACGGTGCGCTTCGTCGAACAACGGCTTGGTGTCGGCGCCCGGCATCTCGGCCTCGAAGAAAGTAAGCACCTCCTCGTCGGTGAGGTCCCAGCGCGGGAAGAACGACGTCAGCGCGAGCTCGGGGAAGACGACGAGCTCGGCACCGCGGTCGGCGGCGTCGCGCAGCATCGCGATCAGCCGCTCGACCACTTCGGCGCGGGTCTCGGTGCGCCCGACCGGGCCCATCTGCGCGGCCGCGACGGTGACCAGGCGGCTCATCGGACTTCGGCGGCCAGGCGCAAGAGCACGTGCAACAGTACGTTGGCGCCCGCCTCGAGATCGGCGTCGGCGGTGAACTCGGCCGGGTTGTGACTGATGCCCCGCACGCTCGGGACGAACACCATCCCCGAGGGACACACCCGCGCCAGCATCTGCGCGTCGTGCCCGGCGCCCGACGGCATCCGCATCGTCGACAGCCCGCGCGCCCGCGCGACCTCGTCGACCAGCGCGATCACACGCTCGTCGAAGTCGACGGGCTCGAAACGCGCGAGAGATCGACGGGTGATCGTCACTCCCTCGCTCTGCGCGAGCTCGTCGCAGAATTCGAACAGCCGCCGTTCCGACTCCACCAGGCGCGCCTCGTCGGTGTTCCGGAGATCGACGGTGAGGGACGCGCGCGCGGCGACGACGTTCACGAGATTGGGGTGCAGCTCGATCCGTCCGACGGTCGCGACCTGCGGCGGACCCATCTCCGCGGCGAGCCGGCGCACGAACGACGCCACTTCGGCGGCCGCGTACCCCGCGTCGTGGCGCATCGACATCGGGGTCGTGCCCGCATGATTCGACTGACCCGTGATCGTCAGCTCCGTCCACGAGATGCCCTGCACACCCGTGACCGCGCCGATCGTCACGCGCTCCGCTTCGAGCACCGGGCCCTGCTCGATGTGCAGCTCGACGTACGCGAACGGCGGCCGGGCCGGGCACGGCTGCGGCCCGGCGTAGCCGATGCGGACGAGCTCGTCGCCGAGGAGCGGACCGTCGATCGCCGGGATCGAGAGCGCGTCCTCGAGCGGCATCCCGCCCGCGAACACGAGGCTCCCCAACATGTCGGGCGCGAACCGGCTGCCCTCCTCGTCGGTGAAGAACGCGACGGCGAGCGGCCGGTCGAGCGCGACACCCGCGGTGATCACGGTTTCGATCACCTCGAGACCGGCGAGCACACCGAGCATCCCGTCGAAGCGGCCCCCGGTGGCGACCGTGTCGATGTGACTGCCGGTCATGACGGGCGGTTCGGTGCTGTCGGCCGGCCACGTTCCCACCACGTTGCCGATCTCGTCGATGTCGACCCGCAAGCCGAGATCACGCATCCAGCTCACGACGAGATCGCGGCCGCGTCGGTCGTCGTCGGTGAGCGCGAGGCGCGCGGACCCGCCACCGTCGAGCGGACCGATCTCGGCCAGCGCGTCGATCCGGGCGCGCAGCCGCGGGAGCGAGATGGCGAGCGTCATGACACGATGTCGCGCGGGCGGACGGGGACCCGCGTGCACGCGGCACCGGTCGCGGCGCGGATCGCGGCGACGATCGCGGGCGTCGACGAGATGGTGGGCGGCTCGCCCACTCCTTTGGCGCCGAACGGCGCGCCCGGTTCGGGCTCCTCGATCAACACCGCCGCGACGGTCGGCGCGTCGAGCGCGGTCGGGATCAGGTAGTCGGTGAAGCTGGCGTTGCGCACCCGACCGCCTTCGACGATCAGCTCCTCCATGACCGCGAGCCCCACACCCTGCGCGATACCACCCTCGATCTGCCCGGTGACCTGCAACGGGTTGAGCACCCGGCCGACGTCCTGCGCGGTCGCGAGGTGCACGACGCGGACGAGGCCGAGCTCGGGATCGACGTCGACGACGGCTCGGTGCGCGGCGCACGCGAACGAGACGTGCGCGTCGCCCTGCCCGTCGGCGTCGAGGGGATGCGTGAGCCGGTGATGGAATTCCTCGGTGACGTCGATCGGAGTGTTCGCGGTGAGCGCGGCAATGTCGATCGCCGCGCCCGCGGCACGCGTTTCCAGCTCGGCGCGCGCGGCCCGGCACGCCTTCTCGACCGCGCCGCCCGACATCATCGTCTGGCGGCTCGCGGAGGTGGAACCGGCGGAGGCGATGCTCGTGTCGGCCGGCGCGACGATGATGTCGTCGACCTCGAGGATCGTGCGGCCGATCTGCTGCACGAGGGTCACGAAACCCTGGCCGACCTCGGCCGCCGCGCACGAGACGGTGACGATCCCGCCGTCGATACGACAGCGCGCCACCGAGCCGTCCATATAGCCCTCGGCGTACATGAGGTTCTTGAAGCTCACCGCGAAGCCGGTGCCGCGGCGGATGTCGGCCGCGACCGCGGTGCGACCGGATCCACCGGGCCGGGCGAGGGTGTCGTCTTCGGCCGGCGCGGGCAACGGCATCGCCGCGCACGCGCGGATGACCTCCGCGACCGGCAGAGTGCCTTCGATGCGCTGACCCGTGAGCAGCTCGTCGCCGGGCGCGAGTGCGTTGCGCAGCCGCAACTCCACCGGGTCGAGTCCGCAAGCTTCTGCGAGCAGGTCCATCTGCGCCTCGTGCGCGAAGCACGACTGCACGACACCGAACCCGCGCATCGCGCCGCACGGTGGGTTGTTCGTGCGCACCGCGGTCGCGTGCACGTGTGCGTTGGGAACGCGATACGGACCGGCTGCGAAGCACGCCGCGTTCGCGGTGACGTGGTAGCTGGAGGAGCGGTACGCGCCACCGTCGAGGAGGATGCGCGACTCGAAGCTGACGATCTGGCCGTCGGCGGTCGCGGTGTGGCGCATCCAGATCCGCGCCGGATGGCGATGCACGTGACCGAGGAACGACTCGGCGCGCGAGTAGACGATCTTCACCGGCCGGCCGGTGCGCGCGGCAAGGAGACACGCATGCACGTGCAGGCTGACGTCTTCGCGCGCACCGAACGCGCCGCCGACACCGCCGAGGCTCAAGCGCACCAGCTCGGGCGGGAGACCCAAGCACTCCGCGACCTGATCGCGATCGTTGTGCAACCACTGCGTCGACACGACGAGATCGACCCCGCCGTCGCTCGTCGGCGTCGCCAGCCCCGCCTCCGGACCCATGAACGCCTGATCCTGCATCCCGATCTCGTACGTACCTTCCACCGCGACCGGTCCGCGCGCCTCCGCGTCGCCGCGTCGGATGACGAGATCGCGAAAGACGTTGCCGTCGGGATGGATCTCGGCCGCGTCGACGGCGCGCTCCGCGTCGACGAGTGGGTCGAGGATCTCGTAGTCGACGACGATCGCCGCGCACGCGCGCCGAGCGGTGTCGGGATGGTCGGCGGCAACGACCGCGACGGGCTCGCCGGTGTAGCGCACGACGTCGCCCGCGAGCACGGGTTGGTCGCGGTGCTCGAGGCCGTACCGGTTGAGCGGCACGTCGTCGGCGGTCAGCACCGCGTGCACCCCGGTGATCGCGAGCGCCGCGGACGTGTCGATCGACCGGATGCGCGCCGACGGGTGCAGCGAGCGCAACGCCTGCCCCCACAACATGTCGTCGGCCCAGAGATCGGCGGCGAACGAGAACTCGCCGCGCACCTTGGCGATGCCGTCGGGACGGATCGCGCGTTGACCGATGCCGCCCGCGGCACGCGTTCCGATCTCGACCGTCACGACGCACCGCCCCGGCGCGAGCTCACCGCGACCTCGACCGCTTCCAGGATCCGCCCGTAACCGGTGCAGCGGCAGAGGTTGCCGGAAATGGCTTCCCGCACGGCGAGGTCGGTGGGCGCCGCGTCGCGATCGAGCAACGCGTGCACGGCCATGATCAAACCGGGCGTGCAGAAGCCGCATTGCACGGCGCCGGTCTCGACGAAAGCGCGCTGCACGTCGGTCGTCGCGCCCCGTTCGTCGGGTTGCAAACCTTCGACCGTGACGATCTCGCTGCCGACGGCGGCGGCCGCGAGCACCAGACACGCGCACACCAGCGCTCCGTCGACGAGCACCGAACACGATCCACACTCGCCCTGCTCGCAACCGGCCTTCGCGCCGGGGAACCCCAAGCGCTCCCGCAACACGTACAGAAGACTCTCGCCGAGCCACGCGTCGGCGACCGCGTGCTCCGTGCCGTTCACGCGCAGCACGTACATCTCGGTCACGATGCGCACCTCCGCAGCGCGCGCCGGGCCATGACCTGCACCGCGTGCC
>DASYJT010000342.1:0-8573 GCA_035996165.1 Acidimicrobiia bacterium | reverse complement strand
GCTCGAGGAGACCTTCGTCATCGACGGCATCGAGGTCGACGTGCGCGCGAGCATCGGGGTCGCGAGCACCGAAGACGGTGACGACGCGGCAACCCTGCTCCGCCAAGCCGATGTCGCGATGTACGTCGCCAAGCGCTCGCGCTCGGGCATCGAGAAGTATTCGAAGGTGCACGACCTGTTCAGCGCCGAACGGCTCGAGCTCGCATCCGAAGTACGGCGGGCGATCGAGCAGCGCGAACTCGTCGTGTACTACCAGCCGAAGATCGATCTCCGAACCGGTCGCGCCGACGGTGTCGAGGCGCTCGTACGCTGGCAACACCCGACGCGCGGGCTCCTCGGTCCGGCCGAGTTCCTTCCCGTCGTCGAGTCGACGCACCTGATCAAACCGTTGACGTTGTATGTGCTCGACGAGTCGCTGCGCCAGGCGCGCGAATGGTCGGACGGCGGCGATCACATCCGGATGGCGGTGAACCTGGCCGCGGCGTACGCGGGCGATCCGCGCCTGCCCACCCAGGTGGCCGAGCTCCTCGCCCGCCACGACATTGCACCGGACCAGCTCGAGATCGAGCTCACCGAGACCGCGGTGCTCGATGATCCGACTCGCGCCAAGAACGTGTTGGAGGCGTTGTCGTTGCTCGGGGTCCGCCTCAGCGTCGACGACTTCGGTACGGGCTACGCGTCGATCGCGTATCTGACGGGCCTCCCGATCACGACGCTGAAGATCGATCAGTCGTTCATCCTCGATCTGGCGGCGCCCGGAAACCTCGCGGTGACCCGCTACTCCATCGAGCTCGCCCGCACGCTCGGGCTCACGACCATCGCCGAGGGCGTCGAGGACGAGGCGAACCTCCGGATTCTCGAGGATCTCGGCTGCGACGAGGCCCAGGGCTTCTTCTTCGCTCGCCCGACGCCCCCCGAGGACTGCATCGCTTGGATCCGGGCCCGCAATCGCACGGAGGTCGCGGGATGAACGGCCGGCGCGCGTATTGCACGGCTGCGACGACGCTGTTCGCCGTCATGTTGGCGGCGTGCGGATCGAGCGCGCACCCATCGACGACCCCGGTCACCGTCTTCAACATGACGGTCGACCCCGGCCGGGGACTCCCCACCGTCAAGCGCGGCAACCATGCAACGATCAGGACCGCGGTGCTGCGATCGACGCTCAACTCGTTGCTTTCGAAACATGCGACGCTCGTCGCGGAACTGGTGCACGAAGTAGGGGCAGGCCAGGCCAACACGACAGCCGCGGTCAACGCCCTTGCCGCGAACACGCACTCGTTGACCGACGCGATCGCGTTCGTCTACGGGGTCGACGGCGCGCGCGCGTTCGCGCAACTGTGGGAACAGCACACGCAGTTCTTCATCGACCTTGCCCAAGCGGTGCGTTCACACGACAGCACCGCGAAGGACGCGGCCGAGAGCAAGCTGCACGACTACCAGAACGACTTCGCGAGCTTCGTGACCACCGCGACTGACGGCGGAGTCAATCTCGTCACGGTCACCGCATTGCTCCACACGCACGTACAGGACATGACGACCTACATCGAGGCCGACGTCGCGGGTCACACGTCCGAGGCCGCGCAAGCGCTCGCGCACGCCGTCTCTCACATGCATGTCGTCGCCCGTGCGATTTCGGACGCGATCGTGGCGCAACACCTGGATACCGTCAGCCCGTAGCCGTACAGATACCCGTCACGGAGCTTTCCGGGCGGTGTCACACAACCGCCATGTGGCGTCGCGCATCCACCTTTAGGATGGCGACTACATGGTTCACACCGGCACTCGGCGAGAAGCGGTCGCGTGGTCCGCGCGCGCGCGTCTCGTCCTGATCGGTGCTCTCGGCTCGCTGCTCCTGCTCGGAGCGCTGAACTCCGCCGATCCTGCGGCCTCCGCGTCGCAGAACCAACCTACCGAGCGCACGAGCTTCGTCGTCCAGCACGCGGCGACGGTGTCCGCGAACGCGTCGAGCTCCGCCCGCTCCAATCGCCTCGTGGTCCCCGGTGCGCTCCTGGTGCTCACCTGCCTCGCGGCAACGGCCTCGCGGCGACTCGCTTCCCGCCGCCGGCACATGTCTCGGCGACGCGTCGAGCAGTTCCATGTCCGCCTGCGCGGACCTCCGTTCCTCCCCGTCGCCCTCTGAGCCGACGACGCCGGCGCCTGCCGGCCGATGTGGAGGTACATACGTGGAGCTTCTCGATGCTCCTTTCGAGCGCGCGTTCGATGCGCTCACCGAGATCGACGGCGTGGTCGTCGTTCACTGGCCCGAGGACGCGGCGCGCGCCGTCGAGCTCGCCCGCGTCGGCACACCTCGTCTCTTCTTGGTAGCCGCCGAGGCCGACCCGCCCGACGTGTCCGACGAGCTCTGCGCGTGGGTGCGCGTGCCCGCGTACGAACGCGACGTGCAGGCCCGCATCGTCGAGCTTCGCAGCCGCGCGAGTGTGGCCCGACCGATCCTTGGCGACCACGGGCTGCTGTGGCGGGGAACCGAATGGACTGCGCTCTCGCCCATCGAAGCCCGTCTCACGGCCGCGTTCATCGCCCGCCCGGGACGCGTGCTCTCGCGAGCCCGGCTGGAGAAGACCGGATGGCCCGACGGCAGTCCCAACGAACGCTCGATCGATGCGCGGATCAAGGCGCTCCGCCGGCGCGTCGCGCCGCTCGGCCTGCGGATCCACACGGTCCGCGGCCAGGGCTACATCGCGGAGATCCAGCCGGTCAGTCCACGGGACTGACCGGCTGATCCTCCTTCGACGACTACAACGCCTCGGTTCCGGTCTCGCCGGTCCGGATGCGGACAACCCGCGACAGCTCGGTGATCCAGATCTTGCCGTCGCCGATCTTTCCGGTACGCGCCGCGTCGGCGATGACGTCGGCGACCTTGTCGGCGTCCGACGCGTCACACGCGACCTGGATCATCGTCTTCGGCACGAAGTCGACGTTGTATTCCGAGCCGCGGTACACCTCGGTGTGTCCGCGTTGTCGCCCGAATCCCTGAACCTCGGACATCGTGATCCCGTTGACGTCGATGCCCTTGAGCGCAGCAGTGACGTCTTCGAGTCGGTGGGGCTTGATGATGGCAGTGACGAGATGCATGTCGTACTCCTCAGTCGCCTACGCCGATGGTGGTCTCGTCACTCCGTGGAATCTTCAATCCCTGCGACGCGGATCCCGACGGGATCGCCGAGTGGCCCATGTACGCGAACTCGGGGTGGAATGCCGGCGCGCCGTGTTCGTGGATGTCGATGCCGCCGATCTCGATCTCTTCCGAGATCCGCAGCACTCCGAGGGCCTTCACCGCGTACATGACGACGAGCGCGACCGCGAACGTCGCGAAGGTGACGACCGCGCTGCCGAGCAGTTGTACGCCGAGCTGTTTGGCGCCGCCGCCGTAGAACAGCCCCTCGACCCTGATCGACGTATCGGCTCCGGTCGCGCCCGGCAGCCCGTACTGCCCGGTCGCGAACAAACCGAGACTCAACGTCCCGAAGATGCCGCACGCACCGTGCACCGCGACCGCGCCGATGGGGTCGTCGACCCGCAGCCACTCGACGAAGTCGACCGCGAGCACCATGACCACCGATGCGATCGCACCGATACAGATCGCGCCGAACGGTGACACCCAGTAACACGGACACGTGATCGCCACGAGCCCGGCGAGGAAACCGTTGATGCTGATGCCCGTATCCCACTTGTGCGATCGCGGATAGGCGAAGAGCATCGCTCCCAAGCCCGCGGCACACGCCGCCAACGTGGTGTTGGTAGCGACTCGTCCGATGCCGCCGAAGTCCATCGCCGACAGCGTGCTGCCGGGGTTGAACCCGTACCAACCGAACCACAGGATGACGCCGCCGAGCGACGCGAGCACCATGTCGTGGCCGGGTGGCATGCCACCGCCGTCCCGTTTGAACTTGCGTCCGATGCGGGGCCCGAGCGCGATGGCGCCGGCGAGGGCGATCATTCCGCCGATCGTGTGCACCACTGTCGAACCCGCGAAGTCGCGGAACGGTGTCTTCATGGTGGCGAGCCAGCCGTCGGGTCCCCATACCCAGTGGCCGATGATCGGGTAGATGAATCCGCTCACCGCCGTGCTGTAGAGCAGGTCGCCGCCGAACGCGGTACGACCGACCATGGCTCCCGACGTGATCGTGCTGCACGTGTCGGCGAAGGCGAACTGGAACAAGAAGAACGCCAAGAACGCGACCCCGGTCGACCCGTAGGTCGCCGGCGCGTTGTTCAAGAAGAAGAACGTGTGCCCGATCCAGCCGTTGCCCGAACCGAACATGAACGCGAAGCCGAATGCCCAGAACAAGATGCCGCACAAACACGTGTCTGCGATGCACTCGAGCATGATGTTCGACACTTCACGGGTTCTCCCGAAGCCCGCTTCCAACATCATGAAGCCGGCCTGCATGAAGAACACGAGGAACGCCGCCAGCAACACCCACACCGTGTTGAGGGGGTTGACGATGTCGTCCGCCTTCAACGCCGGTGTCGACTGGCCGAGCATCGAAGCCCCGGCCTTCGTACTGAAGTACCACGTAATCGCCCAGACGCCCAGCAGCACCACGCCGAGCCCGAGCATCTTTCCGCCTAAGTAGGCCCCGAAGAATTTCCGGGACTCCCGCTCCCTGACACGCATTCGCAAGGTAGTGATCATGTAAGCAAGGTACGAACGGTTGGTTGCCGCGATATGCGCCCGGCGTTACACGCGATCGTCGCAATTCCGCCAGACAATGATCAGATAGCGGCAGGAACGCGCGCCGTACGCGACGTCTCCGCGTCCAATCTCTTTTCGCTTTGTGTCTGCGAATGCCTACGGACGCAGTCTCTCGATGAGTGGCGCGACAAGATCGATAGCGGCCGCGCGGACGACGTACGACGTGATCCCCCAACGCGTTTCGTGCGCCGCGACCTCGTCCGCGAGTTGGTCAACCGTCCCGACGAGCGCGTACGGCGCCGCGATCACGTCGTCGGCCGTGAGGGCCGGCGAGATGCCGGCCATCTGCTCGGCGGCGGCGTCCCGCCGGTCGGTGATCTCGACGTGCTGGACGAGCGCGTCGAGCGTGACGTCGCCCGATCGGGACGCGCTCGCCGCCGCGGCGCGGACAATCGCGACGCGCTCGTCGATCGCCGTGGCGCGCCAGTCGATCTCGTGGCGATGACCGTCGGCGAGCGTACGGCCGAGACCCGTGAGCCCCACGATGTCGGCCGTCGTGGCCGCGAATCGGAGCAACTCCCGTCCGTTGCCGCCGACGAGCAACGGGATCTTCGCCTGCACGGGACGGGGCGCCGACAGCGCCGCCTCTTCGAGGTCGAGGTATCGCCCGCGGTGTGTAACCACCTCGCCCTGGAGCAGCGCAGCCACGACCGGCACCGTCTCGGCGAGTCGCCCGACCCGATCGCGCGCGGAAGGGAACGAGCGCCCGGACATGGTCCACTCCGCGGGCGTGTGGCCGGCACCGAGACCGAGGACCACGCGCCCGCCGGAGAGTTGGTCGAGCGTCGCGGCATCGCTCGCGATGTCGAGCGGTTCGCGAATTCCGCAATTGAGCACGTACGTCCCGAGCCGCAACGTCGTCGTCACGGCCGCGGCGGCACTCAACGCGGCGAACGGTGATGCCGTCGCACCGACGTGGTCGGCTACGTACAGCGCGTCGAAACCGAGGTCTTCGGCTTTGATCGCGAGGTCGAGCCATGCCCGCGCGCCGGCGCCCGGGTTCGCTTGGACCCCGAACCGGATGGGACGCGCCGTCACATGAGCACGCTACCGAGGCGGTCCTCGTGAACGCGATACTGAACCGCATGAGCGACGACGACACCGCACCGGCTTCCGCACGCGAGCCGAGCGCGTTCATGCGTGCGGCCGGCCTCCAGCTCGACGAGGTGGGGCCGACCTCCGTGACCGGATGGATCGACCTCGGTATCGAGCACCACCAACCTTGGGGCCTGGTGCACGGCGGCGTCTACACGACTGCGATCGAGAGCGCGGCGAGTGTCGGCGCGTCCACTGCGGCCGCGGATCACGGCCTCGTCGCGGTCGGCGTCAACAACAACACCAACTTCGTCCGGTCGATGGTGTCGGGACGCGTCGACGTGAAGGCCGTCGCGATCCAACAGGGCCGCACCGCACAACTCTGGGAGGTGCGCGTCACCGATGCCGACGGCCGGCTCGTGGCCATCGGTCAGGTACGACTGCAGAACGTCACGCCGAGGACGGAGTGACGTTTCGCTGGTCGCGCACGATCGCGAGACCGGCAACGCCCATCGCGAGCGCGCCGATGATCTCGATGAGCACGACCGTCCACGACATCGCGGTGACACCCGTGCCGTGCGCGTCGACGAATGTGTCGCTGAACGCACTCCACGTCGGCAGGAGATGCACGGCTGCGACGCCCAACGCGACCGGTATCCCGGTGACGGCCGCCAGGAACGGGGCGCGGCGGTAGCCGACGACGACCATTACCGCGACGGCCACCCCGAGCGCGGTCGAGATGTTGCCCGCCACCAGGACCTGCCCCGTGCTCGCGTCGAGGCCCCGGCGGAGATGGTCGGCGGTGTGCAGCGCCAGGCCCAGCGCGTAGAGGAGGGCGCAGTACTTCAGCCACCGGTGCTGATCCGCCATGACGACTCCGATCTTCGCAGGTCCGGCCACTAGATAGATCGCTCTAGCGGTAGGGTAACCGGCCATGCCGCCCGATGCGCAAACCGAGCCGAAGGGCACCAAGGACCGGATCCTCGACGCCACCGCCGCTCTGTTCATGCGGTACGGCTACACGGGCTCCGGCTTGAAGCAGATCGTCGCCGACGCCAACGCGCCGTTCGGGTCGCTGTACCACCACTTTCCCGGGGGAAAGCAGGAGCTGGGCGTCGACGTGATTCATCGGTCGGGCGCGCTGTACGGCGAGCTGGTGATGGGCGTGTTCGACGCCGCGCCCGACATCCTCACCGGGGTGCGCGACTGCTTCGAGGGCGCCGCCGCCGTGCTGGTCGCAACCGACTACGCCGACGCGTGCCCGATCGAGACGGTCGCGCTCGAGGTCGCGAGCAGCAACGAGACGCTCCGGCTCGCGACCGCGGAGGTGTTCGAGAGTTGGATCGCCGCCGCGACCGTCCGTTTCCGCGCCGCAGGCCTCGACGAACCGACCGCGCGCACGCTCTCGATCTCGTTCGTCAACCTCCTCGAAGGCGCGTTCATCCTGTGTCGGGCGGCACGGACGACCGAAGCGCTCGAGGCCTCCGGCAAGGCCGCCGCGACCGTCGTCGAAGCTGCGCTCCGCAATCTGGCCTAGGCGGCCATTCGCCTAGGCTGCCCGAGCGGCGAATACCGTCCGCGGGTGTAGTTCAATGGCAGAACTTCAGCCTTCCAAGCTGACCATGCCGGTTCGATCCCGGTCACCCGCTCGAGATGAACGAGCCTCACGACGCCCGTTCGGACTCCATTCGATCTCGGCTTCCTACGCGCTTCGGTTGGAGTGCCGTCTCCAACTACGCGTTGGCGGCTGTCGGGATGCTGGTGGCGCTGATCACCACGCCGATCTTGACGCGCCACCTCGGACCGGAGCAGTTCGGTATCTGGATCCTGGTCGGGTCGACGATCACGTACGTCCAACTCCTCAACCTCGGCTTCGGCGGCGCGGTGGTGTTCGCGATTGCCGGAGTCTCGGCACGAGACGACGACGACGCCTTGGAGCGCACGATCAATTCGTCGTTCTTCTTGTTGCTCGCGCTCGGGCTCGTAGCGCTCGTCGCGGCCCTGCTCGCCGCGGTGTTTCTCCCGATCGTGTTGCACCTCGACGGATCGCTGGCGGCGACCACCCGCGCCCTCCTCCTCCTGTTGGGGCTCGACGTCGCGGTGTCGATCCCGATGGACACGTTCGGCTGCGGGCTCGTGGCATTGCAGCGCTACGACCTGCTCAACGCGTCACTGATCGCGGTCACGATCACACAGGCGGTCGCGTGGACGCTCGTCCTCGTCGCCGGCGGCGGCCTGCTCGCGCTGGGGATCGTCACGGTTGCCATCAGCCTGGTGGGACAAGCGGCCCGGTACGTGTTGTTGCGCCGACTCGTGCCCGGCTTGTCGTTGTCGCCGGCGCGCGTCGACCGCACGCTCGTCCGCTCGTTGGCCAAGCCCGCGCGCTGGTACGCGCTCGGCGACACCATCGAGAGCTTTCGCGACTACACGAGCGTCCTCGTCCTGGGTGTGGTGAGCAACGCCGCGACCGCCGGCATCTTCGCCGTGGGCGACAAACTCGCGTCGCTCGGAACGAGTGTGGGCACGCCGCTCTCCGGTCCACTCTTCCCGCACGCCGCCGCCCTCGCCGGTCGGGGTGACACCGACGCGCTCGGACCGGCGGCCCGAACGGCAGGCCGGCTCCTGACCGGGGTCACCATCCCTTGTTGTCTCGTCGCGGCCGTGCTCGCTCGGCCCGCGCTGGTCGCGTGGGTCGGTCCGACGTACGAACGAGCTACCCCGGCGGTCGTGATTCTCGCGATCGCGTTCGGCCTGCGCTCGCTCGGCACCGCGGCCGTCAAGATCACCAGCGGCTCCGGCGGGCAGCGGCTGATCGCGCTGA
>DASYJT010000341.1:0-9386 GCA_035996165.1 Acidimicrobiia bacterium | reverse complement strand
CGGCGGCTCGGACGCGATGGGCCGCCATGGCGCGGAACCGGCCGCTCTTGAATTCCTCTTCGCGCGGCGACTGCACCTTGATCGGGTACTTCCACTCGAGCGCCTTGGCGATCTGCACCGCCTCGGTATTGGGGTCGTTCGTCGACGAGCTGTGGAGACCGAACGATCCACCCGCGAAGGGCACGTTCACGCGCACGCGCTCGGGTTCGATACCCGCGGTGCGTGCCGCAGCCGTACGGGCGTACTCCGGCGACTCAGTAGACGACCAGACCTCCAGCACGCCGTCGTCGTGCATCCAACAAACGGCGTTGTGCGGTTCCATCGGCGCGTGCGCGAGGTACGGAACTTCGTAGAGCGCGTCGACAATATGGGCGCCGGCGCCAATCGCTTGGTCAGCGTCTCCCTCGTCGCGCACAACGACCGCGCTCTCGCCCGATTCGACGAGCGCGCGATGCAAAGCGCGGAGCTCTTCCGAACTCCGTCGCTCGGAGTTGGCATCATCCCAGGTGACCACCAGAGCCTGGAGTCCCCGATGGGCGTCGGCGAACGTCTCACCGACGACGGCGACGCCATCGTCGATCGCCACCACCGCGACGACACCGGCCTCGCCGAGGGCGGCGCGGTCGTCGACGATGTCCGCCCTCGCGCCGAACCGCGGCGGGTGGAGCACGACCGCCGTGCGCACACCAGGAGGCGTCACGTCGATGGTGAATTGTGTTGCGCCGAGGATCTTGTCGGGGGCATCGACGCGCAGACGGCCCTCGCGCCCGATCAGCTTGTACGACGACTTTGCCTTCGGTTCGACGCCGTCCGGAACAGGGATCTGCTCCGCGCGCTCGGCCAGTTCGGCAAACGCGGCTTCCCGCCCCGATGGATGGCGGACCACGCCGGACTCGACCTCGATCTCCTGCGGCGGAACCTGCCATTGCTCGGCGGCCGCAGCAATGAGGCGGGCGCGCGCCTTCGCCGCGATGAGGCGAAACGTGCTCCAGTAGCCCTTGGTCGAGTTGGACGCGCCGGTTATCTGGAAGAGCCCGCCCAGCTCGGGGTTGCCGTACACATCCCGGTCGCCGCGGCGGCCGTTGGCCGCGTTCACGAGCCGGATGCAGTCGAAATCGGCGTCGAGCTCCTCGGCGACGATCGTCGCGAGGCCGGTATGAATCCCCTGGCCCATCTCGATCTGGCTGGAGAACACGACGATGGTGCCGTCGGGCCGGATGCGAATGTACGGCTGAACCGGATCGGCGGCTTGTTCGTCGGTGAGCGGCGCCGTCTCGGGCGCGGACCGCGCCGTGAGCGGCGCAGGCTGCTCGCCCGCCGCCAACATCGTCGCGGCGTCGTGGATCGCTTCCCGTATCCGAGGGTACGTACCGCACCGACAGAGGTTGCCGTTCATCCACTGAGTGATCGTCGTCTCGTCCGGAGAAGCGTCGGAGTCGAGCAGCGCCATTGCCGCGAGCGTCTGGCCGGGCTGGCAATAGCCGCACTGCACGACGTTGTCGTGGTACCACGCATCGCGCACTGCGTCGCAGACAGGCCCGGAAGCACCCTCAACCGTGGTGATCTGCTGGCCGACGGCCCGACCGGCTGACGTTTGGCACGATTTCTGGTTGCGTCCGTCGATCAGGACCGTACATGCCGCGCAGAAGCCGGCTCCGCAGCCGAACTTGGTTCCGTGCAGGCCGAGTACGTCGCGAAGCACCCAGAGCAGCGGCGTCGATGCGTGCCGGTCGTCGACGTCGACATCGCTGCCGTTCACGCTAAGTCGCACGCCCACGACTATCAGGCCCCGGACCGCGGCTGACCCCAGGGAAACTCCCTGGTGTTGCTTAAAACCCGAGCGACTGCCTCACCAGGACCGCGCTGATTCGGCTGGGCGTAACTGCACGGTTGATGATCAGGACGTTGTTCACGCCGCTGGGAACTCCGTAGGCCTCGCGCGCGCGCCGGTCTTCCAACGGAAAGCAATACTCGTAGATGCGGCGGAGTCCGGTGCCAACGTCCGCGACGATCTTCTGTCCGCCGATGACGAGAATCACATGGCCGGCACCTGACACAAGCGGACCGAGTTGGCTCCCACTTGCGGACGCGATCAACACGGACCCTTCCTCAGTCACCGCGTGAGCACTTCCGACCACGAAATCCGGCGTGGCCGCGAGTTGGCGCATCTCGCGGGCCTGCATCTCACGGTCCATCTGGTAGAGGCGCGGGCGAAGGGGCTGATACAGGCCCGACCGTTCAATATCTTCGGCGACGCCGACTGCTTCGAGCGTGCGCGAGGTGTTGTTGAACACCTCCGCGCCGATGGGAAGAATCGAACGCACAGCATCCCTCGCTTGTTCGCCCGAGTCGACGACGAAGCTCGTGATCCCGTTGCGTTTCAGCGCCGAAGCGGCCTCGCCGATTTCCTCGTCGGATGCCAATCCGGCGAACTCCGCGACGGCGGCTTCGGTCGGGCCGCCGTTCGCACCTTCGATCATCACTCGGCACCCAGTTCCGTAAGGCGGCGGTGTACCAACGCGACTGCCATTGACCCCTCGCCGATCGCGGAGGAGCACCGCTTGATCGATCCGCTGCGCACGTCGCCGGCTGCGAAGAATCCCGGGCGATTCGTCTCGAGCGGCAGCGGTGAACGCGAGAGCTGCCACTGGTCGAGCGCACCCGGCGACGCGGTGAGGTCGGCGCCCGTGAGGATGAATCCGGCATCGTCGGTCGCGAGTCCTGCCGTTGCGAGCCGGCCCGTGCGCGGTACCCCTCCGATACAAACGAACAGCGACTCGAGGGGCAGGCGCGTGGGACCTGTCTCGTCGGGCGACGAGAGCACCGCGGCGCGGAGCCGCGTGTCGGCCTCCAGCCCGACGACTTCGGTGCGGGTCCGCACATCCACGTTGTCGAGCTCGCTCACCTTCGCCACGAGGTACTGCGACATCGAGGCGCCGAGCGTGGAGCCGCGGACGAGCAGCGTCACCCGTGACGCGTATCGCGAGAACCGCACCGCGGCTTGGCCGGCGGAGTTTCCGCCCCCGACAATGGCGACGCGACACCCGCGACACGAGACTGCTTCGCTCGGTCCCGCGCCGTAGTACACGCCCGCGCCGAGAAGCTCGTCGAGCCCCGCTACGTCGAGGCGGCGCCAATCGACTCCGCTCGCGGCCAGGACGGATCGGGTGCGAACCTGTGTCCCATCCGAAAGTCGAGCCCGATATCCACCGTCTTCACGCACGATGTCGACGAGCGGCCGCGCCAAGAGCAATTCGGCGCCGAAGCGGCGCACCTGCGCGGTTGCACGCGTCGCCAGCTCGCTGCCGCTGATGCCTTGCGGGAAGCCGAGATAGTTCTCGATCATCGACGTTGTGCCTGCCTGTCCTCCCGGCGCGACCGCTTCGATCGCTACCGTGCGCAGTCCCTCCGAGGCCGCGTACACCGCCGCCGCAAGTCCGGCGGGACCGGCACCGACGATCGTGATGTCGTATTCCGACAAGAGCGGCGCGGCCACCATGCCGAGACCGCTCGCGACCTGTTGCACGGTTGCCCCTGCGAGCCGGCTCCCATCGGGCAACACGCAAATCGGAAGTAGGTTCGGATCGACGTCGCCGCCGTCGAATAGGTCTCGGACGCGATCCGCATCGTCGATTTCGACCCAGTCGTAGGGAACGCCATTACGGCTGAGAAAGTCACGAAGTTCGTATCCGAGTGATGACGAGCGGCGACCGACGAGAACGACTTGCGGCGTGACCGGCCGCGCGTCGTAGTCGAACATTGATGCGGAGGACTCGTCACTCATCGTTCGGCGCGTGCATTCGTGTTCTCCCGGGACGGTTTCGGGAAATTACATCGCGGAGAGTCGGTCGACCGCTTGATGGTCGAGCTGCACCGCGGCGGCGTCCAGATTCTCGCGCACATGATCGACCGAGGAAGCGCCCGGGATCAGCAACATGTTCGGTGCGAGCGCGAGCGCCCACGCGAGCACCAACTGGGCGGGCGTGACCCCTGTTCGCGCGGCTTGTTCGAGAACCTCGGGTCGTCGGAGAACGGCATCCGGTCCCGTCACACCGAAGCCGAGCGACCCGAAGGGCACGAACGCGATCCCCCGCCGCGTGCACTCTTCGAGCACCGGCTGTGATTCGCGGCTCGCGACGTGGAAGAAGTTTTGCACGCAGGCGACATCGGTCATTTGGAGCGCGCGCGTCAGGTGCGCCCGCGAGACGTTGCTGAGACCGATCGACTGAATCAATCCGTCGTCGCGCGCCGCGATCATGGCGCCGATCTGATCGTCGAAGAACGAATCGGGCTCCGTGTTTCGCATCAACCGCACGTTGACGACCGCAAGCGACTCGACATCGAGCGTTCGTAGATTGTCTTCAATCGCGCGGCGAAGCTGATGTGGCTCGTCGTCGGCGAGAATTCCGCCTCGTGTGTCGCGGCGCGCACCAACCTTGCTGACAAGAATCAGCTCGCGCGGGTACGGATGCAATGCCTCGCGTATCAGCTCATTCACGATGTTCGGGCCGTAGAACTGCGCGGTGTCGATGTGGTTGACCCCGAGCGCTACCGCCTCGCGCAGAACGCGAAGGGCCTCTCGCCGATCCGGCGGCGGTCCGAACACGTTCGGGCCTGTGAGGCGCATGGCCCCGAGGCCGACCGGCGCCACCGAGAACGGGCCGAGGCTGCGCATCTCGACGACATGCTCCATCGCCCACCTACTTCTTCAGACTTCCGTCGAAGCCGATCGCGACGTGCATCCCGTCGCAAAACGGCTTGTTCTTCGAGCTTCCGCAACGGCACAGCGCCATGTGATCGCCGTGCGGAACTTCCCGGCCCGTGATGTCAGCGAGACAGACCGCCCCCGACACCAGGTACGGGCCGTTCTCGCACGGAGTGATATTGACGTCGGCGATTCGCGCCATGTGTCCGAGCATGCAAACCGAGCGGTTGCGTTGCCCCAGGGAATTTCCCCGGTTCACGCTTCGACGTCGTCTCTGTCGAACGCGCTCGCGAAGAGGTAGCTCACGGCCAAGCTGCGAAACGGCCGCCACCTCTCGGCAATGGCGAGGACCTCTTGTTCGCTCGGGAGCCGACCGAGTTCGTACGCCTCGCGGATGGCCCGGCGCAGCGCCGGGTCGGCCGGCAGCACCACGTCCTCACGCCGCCGCGCGACGAGCAAGACGCCCTGTGCTGTCCACGGACCGATCCCGGAGATCGCAGTCAGCGCGGAGACGAAGTCGTCGTCGGGCAGCAGGGCCAACGCGTCTTCGTCCAGCCGGCCATCCGACAGCCGCTCGGCGAGGTCGCGCAGAGTTTCGACCTTCCGCCGCGAGAGTCCGGCGGCGCGGAGTTGGATCGGCTCGATGCCAAGGAGTTCGGAGGGCGACGGGAGGTGCCCGTCGAACAACAGCTTGATTCGCCCAATCGTGCGGCGCGTCGCGGCAACCGAGAGCTGCCGGCCGGCGAGCTGGAACAACGCTGCTCCGTAGATGGCCATCCGTGAGGGCTCAGCCAGCCATGCCCGCGGATCCAAGGTCGGATCGCGGTCGATGAGGTGGGCCAGAACCGGATCGGCTTTGCGAAGGTGCGTGCGCGCCCTCTCCAACCCATCCACGTTGGTTCCGTCAGCGGACCTCGAGCGGCGCTCGAGATCCGTCATTCCCAAGGCGCGGGAAGCCGCACGAGGTCGTGTCGCGCCAGCGGTCCTCCCGCCTGCTGCATGGCGCCGCCGGTAACAAGGTCTCCGATATCGATCGAAAAGAAGCCGGCCGCGTCGAACAGTTCTCCGACCGCGCGCTTTGCTCCGGCGTCATCGCCGGACAGGAACATCACGCGCCGGCCGCCGGCTTCGCGCGGATCCCCGCCCAAGATCTCCGCGGCAAGCGTGTTGGCCGCCTTCACGACCCGGGCGCCGAGTACGAGCCCGGCGACAATCTCGCTCGACGTCAGCCCACCGAGAGGCACGGGCTCGAGGCTGGGCATCACCACGGCATTGGTTGCGTCGACGACAATCTCGCCCGACCAAGACAGTTCGGCGAGCGCGCTACCCACGCCGGCCCACGGAACCGCGAGCGCCACAATCGAACAGCGCGCGGCGTCGCGAGTCGTGCCGGCCGTGATCCCGGCGCCGAGCGCGTCCACCACCGAGGCCAAGGATTCCGGGCCGCGGCTATTCGCAAGAACGACGGGCCGGTCGGCGCGGCGCGCCGTGCGAGCGAGCGCCTGGCCGAGCCTTCCTGCCCCGATGATTCCGATCGGTTCGCCCATCAGCGGCGCACCCCCCTACTGACACTGAGGTCAAGGCGCTTCGATTCAGACATTGCCGAAGGTGTGACGAGCGCCTTCTCCCCCTCGGGGTCGCGACGGTCGGCGCAGTGCGCGTAGGCATCGAACAACTCGCGAATCGCAAGGCGGTCGGCGGCTTCCGACGACGTGATCTCGGAGTGGACAGCCATCGCGCGCCAGCATGAAGACCCCGACTGTCGCTCACCCCAGGGGAAGACCCTGGTACATGACCGGCGAGTTGCTCGACCGCGTCACCAGGGAGTCTCCCTGGGGTCAGCCCCGGTCCCGCGGCCGGATACTCGCGTGCGCGACCGACCTTCTTGAGACGCCAAACAAGGCTTCACGCGTGTAACTCCTCACCTACAGGAGCGCGATCCTGATGAGCAATGACGCGGCGGAGTCCGATAATCCGTTCGATACGGGGCACCGCAACGCCACCGAGAGGCTGAAGGTCGGCGGCGATGGGGGGCGCGCGGATTGCCCCGTCCTGCCGTGCGTTCCAACCACGGCGATCAACGCCGACCGGATCGGCCAAAACGGCCCGACTGATCCTTCGGAACCCGACGTCGGCCAATCTCGGCAACTCACAGCCGCGCTCATCGTCATCTCAACCGCGCAACTGATGGTTGTACTGGATGCAACCATCGTCGCTGTCGCGCTGCCGTCGATCCAACGCGCTCTGCATTTTTCGACGGCAAACCTCCAGTGGATCATCACTGCGTACACGCTCACCTTCGGAGGGCTTCTGCTCCTGGGCGGGCGCCTCGGCGACGTGTTCGGTCGACGGCGTACGTTCGTGTTCGGGCTCGTTGTGTTCTCGCTGGCCTCGTTGCTCGGCGGCCTCGCCACGACTTCTGCCTGGTTGATCGCGGCCCGCGCCGTGCAAGGCATCGGGGGCGCGATCGCCGCGCCCGCGGCGTTGGCGCTGATCGGCGACACCTTCCCGGAGGGTCCGGCGCGCACTCGGGCGACGGGGATCTACGCGGCGATGTCGGGCGCAGGCGGCGCCATCGGATTGTTGCTTGGCGGGATCCTTACCGACTTCGCGTCGTGGCGGTGGGTGCTGTTCGTCAACGCTCCGCTCGGCGCGCTCGTCGTGGTCGCCGCACCGCGTGTCCTCAAGCGATCGGCACCGCGCGGCGGAAAACTCGACATCCCCGGTGCCCTGTTCGCGACCTCCGGCATGACGGCGCTCGTCTACGGACTCGTGCGCGCGCCCGGCAGCGGTTGGGCGAACGCGATCACAGTCACGTCTTTGGCCGGTGGCGTCGTGCTGCTCGTCGGGTTCGCGGTGATCGAGGTCCGAAGCGACCACCCGATGCTCCCCCCTCGCTTGCTCTCCGACCGCAACCGATCTGCGAGCTACATCGTGATGTTCTGCCTCACTGCGTCGATCTTCGCTGTGTCGTTCTTTCTGACGCTGCTGCTGCAAACGGTGATGGGATACAGCCCGCTCAAGACCGGTCTTGCCTTCCTACCGTTTTCCATCGGCATCGCGGCGACGTCGCAGGCGGTCGCGAAACTCATGCCGCGAATCCCGCCCCGAGTGTTCGTCACGATCGGGCCCCTCCTCTCGGCAATCGGGCTGCTATGGCTATCCCGGGTTCATGCGCCAATTTCTTTCGCCGGCGCGGTGCTGGGCCCGTTGCTCGTGCTCGCGCTGGGCCTCGGCTTCAGCTTTGTCCCGCTCGTCCTTGGCGCAACCTCGGGCGTGCAACCCGCCGACTTGGGCGTCGCATCCGCCGTGCTCAACACCGCCCAACAGGTTGGCGGGACGCTCGGATTGGCCGTCCTTGTCACCGTTGCGGCAGCCGCAACGCGCTCGACGCTCGGGTCCGGAGCAACACACTCGGTCGCATCGCCGGTTCACGGGTACAGCGTCGCGTTCGTGGTTGCGGCGGGCATAGCGTTCGCGGGATTTCTGGTCGCGCTGGCGGCGATCCGTACTCCAGACCCGATCGCGTCAACCGAAGGCGCCGGTCCGCTTTCGGCATAGGTGACGCGCGAGCTGCTCACGGATCATGGTGCTCGACCTTCGGTACGCGCGCACGCGTGAGTAGTGCGACGACGGCCCATCCGACGGTCATGACGAGCCAGAAGCTGACGAGTCGGTAGACGAGGACCGCGGCGAGCGCGGAATGACCCTTGATGCCGACCGCGACCAGCGCGGCAGACAGGACGGCCTCGACGACTCCGAGACCGCCCGGAGTCAGTCCGAAGCTTGCCGCGGCCATGCCGGCGCTGTAAGCGAGGACCAGTCCTTGCCAGGGCACGTCGACGCCGATGGCTCGGATCGAGAACGCGAGGCAGAGGCAATCGGCAACCCAGTTCCAAACGGCCAAGGCCATGACTTCCGCGTACTGAAGCTTCGGCAGGCGCAAGCCGGCGACGCGATCAAGAAACCGGTCGACCGCGTCCGCGGCTTCGGGACCCGGCCGGTCAACGAACTTCCGAGACGCCGCGATGAGGCGCGCGGCGAGCAAGTTGAGCAGTCGTCGCGCGCGGCTACTGCGCAACGCGGTCAACACCGTGACGGTGACGAGCAACGAGATCACGGCGCCGGCGAGTCCGAGCGCTATCCCGGAGGTGCTACCCGAGGCGGCGGCTCCGGCTGCCAGCACCAGCGCGAACGCCAATGACGAGAACCCCCCGGACATTGCGAGTGCCCATCCGGCAACGGCCGGGTCGACACCGAGTCGGCTGTAGCTGCGGTAGATGAAACCGGTTGCCGTCTCGGGGCCTGCGAGTGGAAGAGAGACGGAAATGGCGTTGCCCGCGTAGGTGATCGCCATCACTGATCCCAGATGCAAATTGGTCCCGCCGGCACGAATCAGGCGGCGCTGGGTGCGAGCGAACGCCGCCATCGACGCGGCTTCCGCCACGACGGCGAGCGGCAACCAAGCCCAGTCGAGATGACCGAGCGTCGTTGCGGAGTTGACGAGGCTGGACCGACCGACGGCGATGACCGCGCCGACCGCAACCAGGGCCAACGCGAGGGTCAATATCTCACGCCGCTTGCGTCCTCTCATCCGGTCGCGCCGCGACTACGACGGCATGTCCACGACGCCCGGGTCATCGAGGTCTCGCAGCTGCCGGCGAGACGAGACTCCGAACTT
>DASYJT010000340.1:0-6632 GCA_035996165.1 Acidimicrobiia bacterium | reverse complement strand
AGATCAAGATCGATCCCAGCGTCGTCGATCCCGACGACATCGAGACGCTCGAAGACCTCGTCGTGGCCGCGGTCATCGAGGCGATGCGCCAGGCGAAGGAACTGCAGGCGGAGAAGCTCGGCGCGGCGACGGGCGGGATCGATCTCGGGTCGATGCTCGGCGGCATCGGAGGATCGCTCAACCCGTGAATCCCTACGAAGGTGTGATGCAGACGCTGATCGACGAGCTCGGTCGCCTGCCGGGTGTCGGTCCGAAGTCGGCGCAGCGCATCGCGTTCTATCTGTTGAAGGTCGACGCGCTCGATGCCAAGCGATTGGCCCGCGCGATCGAGGACGCCAAGGACCGCGTCACGTGGTGCCGCCGCTGCTTCAACATCTCCGAGGGCGAGTTCTGCGCGTTCTGTCTCGACGAGCGCCGCGACATGCATGTCGTGTGTGTTGTCGAGGAACCGCGCGACATCGTCGCCGTCGAGCGCACCGGCGAGTATCGCGGTCGTTATCACGTCCTGCAGGGCGCGATCTCGCCGATCGAGGGCGTCGGACCCGAACAGCTGCGCGTGAAGGAGCTGCTCGCCCGCATCCCCGACGAGGAGATCAGCGAGGTCATTCTCGCCACGAACCCGAACATCGAGGGCGAAGCCACCGCGATGTACCTCGCGCGGTTGCTGAAGCCCGCCGGACTCAAGGTCACGCGTATTGCGAGCGGCCTGCCCGTCGGAGGCGACCTCGAATACGCCGACGAGGTCACGCTCGGCCGCGCCTTCGAGGGCCGGCGCGAGGTCGGTTAGATCAGCGAGGCGGTTAGATCGGCGAGTCGGTCAGCGCAGCAGGAGTTGATGGAACGTCGGGTTGAAGCCGGCGTTCCACACCCACAACGCGCCGACGATCGCGACGAGCGCCCAGCCCGGGGCACGGAGGCGACGGAGCCACGCGGGCCGGACGATCGCGACAACTGCCAACAGCAGCACGACGATCCCGCCCGGATTGAACGCGAGCGAAGCTCCGAGATGACCGTGCACGGCGGCGACGACGGCTCGTGTCATCCCGCAGAACGGGCACGGCACGCCGGTGGCAGCTCGGAGCGGGCATGCGATCGGGGGATGCACGGGCAGGAGCGGCCACACCGCTGCGACCGCGACCATCGCACCGCTCGCGGCGCGCACCTCGCGTTGGTGCAGGCGCCCGATCGCGGTCGGTATCCCGGTCGGTATCGCGGTCGGTCTCACGGTTTGTGTCGGCGTCGGGATCGGCGTCACGACGACCATGTCCCACGCCCGGTCGGCACCGGTGTTACAGCGTGCGAATGATCGCGGCGTCGCCCTGACCGCCGCCACCGCAGAGCGCCGCAGCTCCGACGCCACCGCCACGCCGGCGCAGCTCGTTGATGATGGTGAGCACCACGCGTGCGCCCGACATCCCCACCGGGTGACCGAGGGCGATCGCGCCGCCGTTGACGTTGACGATGTCGTCCTTGATGCCGAGATCGCGCATCGAGGCGATGCCCACCGCCGCGAACGCCTCGTTCAGCTCGAACAGGTCGACGTCGCTCGCGGTCATGTCGTTCGCCTCGAGCGCGCGCTTGATGGAGCGCGACGGCTGCGTGAGGAGCGACGCGTCGGGACCGGCGACCATGCCGTACCCGATCAGCTCGGCGAGCGGCGTGACGCCGAGCTCCTCGGCCTTCGCGCGGCTGGTCATGATGATCGCGGCGCCACCGTCGGAGATCTGCGAGGCGTTGCCCGCGGTGATCGTTCCGTCCTTCGAGAACGCGGGCCGCAGCCCGGCGAGCGACTCGGTCGTGGTGCCGGGACGCACGCCCTCGTCGGTGTCGACGATCACCGGGTCGCCCTTGCGCTGCTTGATCGAGACGGGCGCGATCTCGTCGGCGAACCGGCCTTCCTTCTGCGCCGCGGCCGCCCGCTCGTGCGACTTCGCCGCCAGGTCGTCTTGCGCCTCGCGCGTGATGTTGCCGACCTGACCGACGTAGTTCTCCGTGCCCGCGCCCATGTGCACCGCGTCGAACGCGCACCACAGCCCGTCGTTGATCATCGAGTCGACGACCTCGTTGTTGCCCATGCGGTAGCCGGCACGCGCGCCGGGCAGCACGTAGGGCGCGTTGGTCATCGACTCCATGCCACCCGCAACCACGACTTCGGCGTCGCCGTTCTGGATCATCTGGTCGGCCAGGTAGATCGCGTTGATGCCCGAGAGGCAGACCTTGTTGATGGTCATCGCGGGCACCGACATCGGCACGCCGCCGTTGACCGCCGCCTGGCGTGCCGTCATCTGGCCCGCACCGGCTTGGAGCACCTGACCCATGAGTACGTAGTCGACCTGTTCCGCATCGACACCCGCGCGCTCGAGCGCACTCTTGATGGCGATGCCGCCGAGGTCCATCGCGCTCAATCCGGCGAACGCGCCCGAGAGCTTTCCGATGGGCGTGCGGGCCGATCCGACGATGACCGAACCGGTCATGGGAGCCTCCTTGGAAGCACTGTTGGCCCGATCGGACCAATACCTGGTGAATTGGTTGCAGTGTAGGGACGGGTGGTTCGGTTCCGCTACTGACCGGTAGGTTCACGTTTCCGTGCGGACGCCGCGAGCGAGGGAGCCAGGGTTATGACGACAGAGATCGACGCCATTCGCGAGGCCATCCTCCGGGGCGCGCCCGGCGAGGAGATCGGGGCGTTGCCGCTGCCGACGACCGTACGCGGCGCCCTCGTGAAGGCCGACGAGCAGGACATGTTCTCCGGGCTCGAGTCGGCGGAGAAGGACCCCCGCAAGTCCATTCACGTCGAGCAGTTCCCGCTGCCGGAGCTGGCGCCCGACGAAGCGTTCGTCGGCGTCATGGCGTCGGCGATCAACTTCAACACCGTGTGGACGTCGATCTTCGAGCCGCTCGCCACGTTCGGTTTCTTGAAGCGCCTGGGGCGCGAGAGCGTCTGGGGCAAGCGTCACGACCAGCCGTACCACGTGATCGGCTCCGACGCGAGTGGCGTCGTGTTGCAGGTGGGGTCGGCGGTGCGCAACTGGAAGCCGGGCGACGTCGTCACCACGCATTGTCTGCACGTCGACGACCAGGACCCGTCGGCGCACGACGACTCGATGATGGCGACGAACCAGCGCATCTGGGGATTCGAGACCAACTTCGGTGGCCTTGCCGAGGTCGCGGTCGTGAAGGCGAATCAACTCATGCCGAAGCCCGCGCACCTCACGTGGGAAGAGGCGGCGTGCAACGCGCTGTGCAACTCGACGAGTTACCGCATGATCGTCAGCCCGAACGGTTCGCAGATGACGCAGGGACAAGCGGTTCTCATCTGGGGTGCGACCGGCGGCATCGGTGCGTACGCGACGCAGTACGTCCTCAACGGCGGCGGAACACCGGTCGGTGTCGTCTCGTCGGAGAAGCGTGCCGAGCTGCTCCGCGCGCTGGGATGCGAGGCGATCATCGACCGTCGTGCCGAGGGCTACAAGTTCTGGAACGACGACGACACCGAACAGGATCCCGCCGAGTGGTTGCGGTTCGGTAAGAAGATCCGCAGCCTGGTGGGTCGCGATGTCGACACCGTGTTCGAGCACCCCGGGCGTTCGACGATGGGTGCGTCGGTGTTCGTCGCCAAGCGCGGCGGCATGATCATCACGTGCGCGGCCACATCGGGATTCAAGATCGAGTACGACAACCGCTACCTCTGGATGAACCTGAAGACGCTGAAGGGGTGTCACTTCGCGAACTACCGCGAGGCATGGGAGGCGAACCGTCTCGTGTGCGACGCGCGGATTCATCCGACGATGTCGAAGGTGTACCCGCTCGACGAGACGGGCGAAGCCGCGTTGCAGGTGCACCACAACCTCGTCGAGGGCAAGGTGTCGGTGCTGTGCCTCGCGCCCGAAGAGGGATTGGGCGTTACCGATGAGGCGACGCGCGAGAAGCACCTCGACCAGATCACCCTGTTCCGGCGATTCGCGAACTGAGAGGCGGTAAGAGTCATGGACATGTTGCTCACTGAGATCGACCACGTCGCGATCGCCGTCAACGATCTCGAGGCCGCGATCGACTACTACCGCCAGACGTTCGGGTGCGAGGTCGAGCACCGGGAGCACGTCGAGAGCGACGGGGTCGAGGAAGCGCTGTTGAAGGTGGCCGACTCCTACGTGCAATTGCTCACGCCCACCCGCGCGGATTCGCCGGTGGCCAAGTACCTCGCGAACAAGGGTGAGGGACTGCACCACATCGGCTACCGCGTCGCCGACTGTGCGCAGGCGTTGGAGTCGGTGAAGGCGCACGGTCATCGGGTCATCGACGAAGCGCCCCGCCCGGGCAGCCGCGGCACGACGGTCGCGTTCGTGCATCCGAAGACGGCGTTCGGGACCTTGATCGAGCTCGTCCAGGAGTAGGCGCCCGCCGACCGGTGGGGTGGCGCGCCCTGCGAACTAGCCTGGTCGCCATGTCCGAGACCCCGCATCCGATCACCGAGCGCCTCGAGCAGCTGGCCAAGCTGAAAGAGGAAGCGCGCACGCCGGGCAACGAGGCGTCGGTCCGGCGCCAGCACGAGCGGGGCAAGCTCACCGCCCGCGAGCGCCTCGAGTTGCTGCTCGACCCCGGCTCCTTCGTCGAGCTCGACATGCTCGCCCGCCACCGCGCGCACGGCTTCGGGATCGAGAACAACCGACCCCTCACCGACGGTGTCGTCACCGGTTGGGGCACGGTCGACGGCCGCAAGATCTTCGTCTTCAGTCAGGACTTCACGATCTTCGGCGGCGCGCTCGGTGAGGTGTACGCCGAGAAGATCCACAAGGTGATGGACCTCGCCGAGTCGACGGGCGCGCCGCTCGTCGGGCTCAACGACGGCGGCGGCGCACGCATCCAAGAAGGCGTGGTCTCGCTCGCGAGCTACGGCGGCATCTTCCACCGCAACGTGAAGGCATCGGGCGTCATCCCGCAGATCTCCGTGGTGCTCGGCCCGTGCGCGGGTGGCGCGGTCTACTCGCCCGCGATGACCGACTTCATCTTCATGGTGAAGGGCGTCTCGAACATGTACATCACCGGGCCGGACGTCGTGAAGACGGTCACCGGTGAAGAGGTGACGCATGAGGAGCTCGGGGGGGCTTTGACGCACGCGACCAAATCCGGCGTCGCAACGTTCGTCGCGGACGACGAACAGCACTGCATCGAACAGGTGCGCTACCTGTTGTCGTTCCTACCGTCGAACAACCTCGAAGATCCGCCGCACTTCGAGGCGAGCGACGATCCCGAGCGCTCGTGCGATGCGTTGATGGATCTCATCCCGGCCACGGCGAACCGCGCGTACGACATGAAGAAGGTCATCGCCGACATCGTCGACGACGGTGAGTTCTTCGAGGTCTTCCCGCTGTGGGCAATGAACATCGTCTGCGGGTTCGCTCGGATCGACGGTCACGTCATCGGCATCGTCGGCAATCAGCCGCAGGTGCTCGCCGGCTGCCTCGACATCGACGCGTCGGAGAAGGCGGCGCGGTTCGTGCGCACGTGCGACGCGTTCAACGTCCCGTTGGTCACGTTCGTCGACGTGCCGGGATTCTTGCCGGGTACCGATCAGGAGTACGGCGGCATCATCCGTCACGGAGCGAAGCTGCTGTACGCGTACCGCGAAGCGACGGTGCCGCGCGTACAGATCATCACGCGCAAGGGTTACGGAGGGGCGTACGTCGTCATGAACTCCAAGTCGATCGGCGCCGACATCGCGTTCGCGTGGCCCTCGGCGGAGATCGCGGTGATGGGCGCCGACGGCGCGGTCAACATCATTTTCCGCAAGGACATCGAGGCGGCTCCCGACGCGGAGTCGCGGCGCGTGGAGCTCGTCGCCGAGTACGAGGACCGTTTTCTCAACCCGTACCAGGCGGCCGAGCGCGGCTACGTCGACGATGTGATCGATCCGCGCGACACGCGGCGCATGTTGGTGCGGTCGTTGGAGATGTTGCGCACGAAGCGCGAGCAGTTGCCGTCGCGCAAGCACGGGAACACGCCACTGTGACACCGGAAGAGGTCGCGGCGGTCACCGCGGTCACGGTCGCGCTGCAGCAGCGGGAGGCGGCGGCGACCGCCGCGGCGACGGCGGCGGCGGACGGGCCGGAGCCGCTGAGCGCCTGGGTGGATGCGTCTCGGCGTTCCGCGCAGAACGCGTTGATGCAGCGGGGTCCCTGGCGGCTTTCGAGTCGCATCGGCCGCCGTTCCAGAACGTGATCCACGACCCGGAACTGTTTACCGTCGGCCCCGACGAGATCGTGGTGACATTTCGGACCGACGAGGCGCGCGAGGTCGAGACACGGGTCGGCGACTGGAACGTGGTGACGAGCGGGCCGTGTCACTTCGCCCGGGTGGTCGGCCTGGATTCGGGCACGACGTATCCGCTCACGGTTGCCGGCGCCGAGCCGTCGCCGCTGCTCCCGACCGAGGTCACGACCCTGACGCCACCACCCGGACGTTTGCTCACGACGATCGCGACGGTCAACGACGTGCATTTCGGCGAGACGACGTGCGGGATTCTCGGCACGCCGGAAGAGCTGGGTCCGGTCTTCACATCGGACGCCGGCGCGGAGCCGTATCCGGAGGTCATGAACCGCGGTGCGATCGATGCCATCGAACGGCTCGATCCG
>DASYJT010000339.1:0-13211 GCA_035996165.1 Acidimicrobiia bacterium | reverse complement strand
TCGACGCCGGGCACGCCCATCGCGTTCTTGATCGCTTCCATGTCGAACTGATTCGCGATGTCAGGATCGAGGCCGAGCTCAGCCGCGAGGCGCGCGCCGTGCCGCAGGGCGATCTCGGTGTGCACCTGCTGGATCTCGCCCAAGATGTCGAGGTCGGGCGCGAGGCGCGCGATCGCGCCGTCGAGGAACATCATGTTCTTCACGAACAGCATCAGTTCCTTCGGCGCCCGGGCGCCGTACGCGAGCAGCTTCTTCGTCAGGTCCTGCAGCTCGTGCACGAGCTCGTCGGCCGAGAGCGCAGTGGGGTCGATTGTCCGGTCGAGGCCGAGATCACGGAAGACGGCGTCGAGATCGGTGCCCGGCGGGAAAGCACCAAGGTCGCGCAGCGCGCCGAGCTGGCCCATCGTGTCGCCGCTCGTCGCGCCGACGAGCAGCATCAGGAACGCCATTCGTTTGGTCTCGTCGAGGCGTCCGGTGATGCCGAAGTCCATCAACACGGTCCGACCGTCGGGCCGAACCATCAGGTTGCCGCCGTGCAGGTCGCCGTGGAAGACGCCGTACAACATCGCGCCCTCCATGAACGACACCAGCCCGGCGTGCAGCACGGCTTCGGTGTCGACCCCGGCTGCGTGCATCGCGTGCACGTCGTCCCACGGGATGCCGTCGAGTCGCTCCATCACGAGCACGCGCCGCGTCACGAGCGTGGGATGCGGGCGGGGCACGATCGTCGCGCGCTGCTCCGTCTCCGCGAGCACGCGTGCGATGTCGAGCATGTTCTGCGCTTCCAGGCGGAAGTCGAGCTCCTCGACGATCGTCTCCGCGAACAACTCGATCAGGGCCGGCGGATTCGCGAGCGCGGCGACCGGGATGCGCCCGACGAGGTGTGGCGCGAGCCACGACATCGCCTCGATGTCTTCGCGCACAAGACGCGCGATCTGCGGACGCTGCACCTTCACGACGACGTCCTCGCCGGTGCGCAACCGCGCCGCGTGCACCTGCGCGATCGACGCCGCCGCGATCGGTGTGCGTTCGAACTTCGAGAACACCTCGTCGAGCGAATGACCCAGCTCGAGCTCGACGACGCGGCGCACGTCGTCGAACGACTCGGGCGGCACGCGATCGCGCAGCAACTTGAACTCCGTGACCAACTCCTCGGGGAACAGACCCTCGCCGCCGGAGACGATCTGGCCGAGCTTGATGTACGTGGGCCCGAGGTGCCCGAACGCGATGCGCAACCGCCGCGACAGGTCGCGGCGCGAATGGGGCGGGCCTTTGCGGCGGGCGCCCAACGCCCACAGGCCGAGCGCGCTGCCGACCCTCCCCACCACGAGGGCCAGGCGGCCGAGCGGCGGGAGCCGGCCGGTCTCCATCCACCGAGGCCACTCGGCCCGTGCCTGCTCCCGGCGGCGATCGACGTCGCGGCGCCAGGTCATCGCCTCCGGCTCGACGACCCAAGGTCCGTGATCGGTGAACGATCCGATCGCGAGATCGGGGGACAGCGGGCCGGAGCTCATCCGGAAACGATAGGGGCGCCGGGAGGTTCGACCCTCCCCGGCGCCCGGCTATCCGCATATCTCTCGCTCTACATATATACGCGCGTGATCACGCCAAGCCCTGACACCGTCCGCCCCACGGACCGGAGCCCCCGTGCTGGAACAAGAAGAGGGCGATCTGGTCCTGGTCGGCAGGCGTTGCTGCGGCCGGGTCGACACCGACGAGGTCGGGGCGGCCGGCGGCGCGGGCGACGTTGTTCCACGTCGACCGCAGGAATTGATACGCACCGCGGTAGACGCCGTCCGGGCTGACCGCGCGGTATCCGCCGGCCATGTCGGACTCGTGGGCACGCGTGCACTTGAGGAACGGGTCCTGCGAAGGCGACTGCGAGACGACGGGCGTGGGCGCGAGGTAGGTCGTCGCCAGCCATGCACCACCGCCGGGGCGGGTCGCGATCGCGATGACCGGATGCTGACCCGCGAGGAAGTCGACCGGCGCGGGAGACGACGACGCGCCGCCGAGCCCGACGACGCTTCCGTCGGTGCGCGCGATCTCGTAGCCGCGTCCGTTGCTCGGGATCGCGATCCCGGTTGCCAGATGCTGCCCGTCGACGGCCGAGCCCTGGAATCGGGCATCGCCGAACGCGAAGACCCCGCCGTCGGCGCCGAGCAGGAGATAGCCGTAGCCCGAACGGGTCGGCGCCATGGCGACGATCAGCGCACCGTGCGCGAACGAGGTGGCGGCACCTTCGAAGGCGGCGTCGCCGAACGAGAACACGCCGCCGTCGGAACCTACGAGCCAGTAGCCGTTGCCCGACGGGGTCGGGGCGATGGCGACGATGTTGGCGCCGGAGTTGGCGGCCGATCCGTGGAACGCGGCGTCACCGAAGGCAAAGACCCCGCCGTCGGACGCGACCAGCCAGTAACCGTGCCCCGACTTGGTGGCGGCGATGCCGACGACAGGACGCGCGAGCACGCGGTCGCCGACCGAACCGAGGAACTGCGCGTCGCCGAACGTGAAGACCCCACCGTCGGACGCGGCGGTCCAGTAGCCGCGGCCGCTCGGGGTTGCCGCTATGTCGACGAAGTTGGCGTTGAGCTGCATGCCGGTGGCGGGTCCGAACGACGGCGCACCGCCGATCGCGCGCACGGTGTTGGCGCCCGGGTCGTACGGACCTGCGGGAGAACCACTGGCGCCCGACAGCATCGCGCCGCCGCCGAACAGCACCGCGAGTGCCACGCCGATGAGGGTGATGGATGACAACGTCGTGCGGCGAGTGGCCCGGCGAAGCTCACGCGTCCGGCGCGGCGTACGCGCCCGGGGGCGTAACGCCGCGGTGACGCGGTTCGTGTCGAGATGGTCGAGATCGAGAGTTGACCCCTCGTTCTCGTGCGGCCTTGCGGCCATGGATCCTCCTTGGACGCGCACCGTCAAGGTGCAGGTCGGACGGTGTCTTGCCGGGCGGGATTGCCTCGGCGGACAGGGGCGGACCGTAGGAGGAGGGTGCGACGCCCAAGGAACCAGGGCCGGTCCAGGACTGCCTCGCATAGTCCTTCTGGACCATGTGAACAACCGGCGACATCGGGGGCCTCACCGGCCCGTCGGCGGACTTCGCGTCCGGCTCTAGTGCGGGCGCGTCATTTTCGGCCGGACCACGCGTCGGTTCGGACAATTACGCACGTAAGGAACAACGTTCCGGGTGGACGTTCCGGGTCCGCGCGCAGTCGCGGCGAGTGGTCGACAATGCGGTAATGGCAGTGCTTCAACGCGGTGAGACGACAATCGGGCCGCTCGCATTCGACGGTCGGACGCTGACGCTCGTGGCGCGCACGACGGCCATTCATCTCGGCAGCGACGAGCGGGGCGCACTCCATATCCGATCCCGGCCCGCGCACGTCGAGGTACTCGACGTTGATGGACGACGCCACGTGGTGCAGATTCGAGACATCGAACAGGTGTTGATCACGGCAATCGCCGTGGGCGCGGTCGGCTTGAGCTACGCGCTCCGGCTCGCCCGCAACAAGAGGAGGTCGTTCCAGTGAGCGAGAGCCTTTCCGTCGGAGCCGCCAACGAGGAAGCCAATGAGGGAGAACGCATCCGGGCCACGATGAGCACCGGCCTCGACCGGCTGATGAACGTGTCGGCCGATCGGGTGTACGCCGAGCCCGTACGCATCGGCGATCGAGTCGTGATCCCCGCGGCCAGCATCGAGTTCTCGGGCGGCTTCGGCTTTGGCGGCGACTCGGCGTCGAACGGCGGCGGGGGTGGTGGCGGCCACCAGGCAGGCCGGCCGGTTGCGATCATCGAGGCCGGACCGTCGGGAGTGCGCGTCAAGCCGGTGATCGACTTCACCCGGGTCGGCCTGACGCTCGTCGCCGCCGCGCTCACCGTCTGGCGCGCCGGCCGCAAGTAGCAGCCGACCCGGGCCCGAACGGCGGAGCGCGCCTATTTGCCCAGCCGGGCGAGCTCGTCGAGCAAGAAGACCTCGGACCGGATCAGGCTGCGCCAATCGGCGAGATGCAGGCTCTCGTCCTCGCCGTGGATGTTGGAGTGGGGATCGTCGGGCCCCATCAACAGCGCGGGGATGCCGCCGAACGCGTCGGCGAACGGGCCGACGAACGGGATCGATCCCCCCACGCCCATCAGCACCGGCTCCACCCCGAAGCCCGCATGCAGCGCACGGCGCGCCGCATCGAACGCCGGGCCGGTGGGGTCGGTCTGCCATGCGGGCGCGGCTTCGAGCGCGGTGAATCGGAGCTCGAGTCCCCAGGGAACATGGCGCTCGACGTGCGCGCGCAGGTTCGCCAGCACCCGTTCCGGTTCTTGACCGGGGCCGAGCCGCATGCTCACGCGCGCGCTCGCCCGGGCGACGATCTGGTTCGACGACCCCTTGATCGGGTGGCCGTCGATCCCGATCACGGTCAGGCACGGTCGGAGCCACAGCCGCTCGTGGAGTGTGATGCTCGGGTCGCCGCTCAGCTGCACGCCCGGACGCACCCCGAAGGCGCGGGCGAAGCGCTCGGGCTCGTCGTCGAAACCCTTGATCGCGGCGCGCTCCTTCGCCCCGGGCTCGGTCAGACCGGCAAAGCCGCCCTCGAACGCGACGTCGCCGTGCTCGTCAACCAACGAGGCGAGGACGCGCGACAACGCCATGACCGGATCGGGGATCGCGCCGCCCGACATGCCGGAATGTTGCGGGCCGTCGAGCGCGCGCAGCTCGATGTCGGCCGCCGCGAGGCCGCGCAATGAATACGTGAGGCCCGGGACACCGACCTGCCAGTTGCCGGCGTCGGCCAGGACCAGCACGTCGGAGCGGAGCTCCTCGAGGTGAGCGGTGAGGAAGGTGTGCAGGGTCGGCGACCCGATCTCTTCTTCACCCTCGACCAGCACGCGCACGTTGCACGGCAACGCGCCGGTGCTCGTCAGCCACGCGCCGACCGCGTGGGCGTGGGCGACGGCGCCCGCCTTGTCGTCGGCGGAGCCCCGGCCGTAGAGCCGCCCGTCGCGCTCCTCCGGCTCGAACGGATCGCTCTTCCAGTTCTCGACGATGCCGGGCGGCTGCACGTCGTGGTGCGCGTACAGGAGCACGGTCGGCGACTCGGGACCGGCATGCATCCACTCGCCGATGACGAACGGCTGCGAGCCCTCGACCCCGGCGGTGCGGACGTTCTCGAGGCCGTGCGCGCGGAGCAACTCGACCGTCGCGTCCGCGCTCGCCTGCACGTCGGCGAAGTGCTGCGGGTCGGCGCTGATGCTGGGTATGCGTACGAGCGCCTCCAATTCGGCGCGCGCCTCGTCGATCACGTCGTCGACCGCGGCGACCGCCGCCGCGACCCCGGAGGTCGTCGACTCGTCGGCGGCCATCAGGTCGGCTCCCGGTCGGAACCGGCGCGGCCGTCGCCGAACGGCGAGTCGCGATCCTCCACCGCGCCCTTGACGCCCAGCGTCCGCAACTTCGGCATGTACTCCTGCGACGAACGTTGGTGGAGGCCCAATGCCTGCAGCTCGGTCCCGGCGCGCACGCCGGCGCGCATCCCCATCGCCTCGAGCGCACGGTGCACCGTGCGCTTGTTCAGCGCGAGGAGGTCGCCCGGAATCTGGGCAACGCGCTCGGCGATCTGCAGCACTTCGTCCTCCAAACGGTCGGCGGGAAACGCCCGGTTCGCATACCCGCCTTCGACCGCCTGCACCCCGGTGAGCGAATCGCCCGTGAGCAGCGCTTCCATCGAGCGCCGCCAGCCCAGCAACCAGGGCTGCCAGAGGAAGTCGGGTGACGACATCGTGCGGACGGGCGGGTAGCCGATGGTCGCGTCTTCGGCGACGTACACGAGGTCGCACGCGGCCGCGAGCTCGGATCCGCCCGCGAGGCAGTACCCGTGGACCTGGGCGATGATCGGTGTCGCCATGTCCATCATCTCGAACCAACCCTCGACGAGATGGCGGCTCCAGAAGCCGTCGCGCGTCGCGATCGGACGGGGGAGCGGATCGTCCGGATCGGGCGACAGGTCGTAGCCGGAACAGAACGACGGTCCGGCGCCGCGGATCACGATCACGTGCACGTCGTTGTCGTGGTCGGCGCGGCGCAACTCGTCGAACAGCACGCGGCGGACCGAGTTGCTCATCGCGTTCCGCTTGGCCGGCCGATTGAGCGTGAGCCGCCGCACCCGCGGCCGCGGATCGTCGGCGAGCACCAGAGCTTCGGTCATGGGTCGAAGTTAGAAGGAATCGCCGAAGCGTGCTTGCAGGCGTTGCATGCCCGTGATCCAGCGGTCGTAGTCGGACGCCTTGCGCCGGAAGTACTCCAGCACCTGCGGATGCGGAAGGATGAGGAAGGCTTCGGTGGAAAGGCCTCGCACCACCGCGTCGGCGACAGTGTCGGGTTCGAGCATGCCGTCGACGCCGGCCACCCCTCCGTCGGGGATGCCCATCGTCATCGCGGTGCGCACGGCCTGGGGAGCGAGCACCGACACCTTGATGCCCTGGTTGCCGTACGTGATGGCGAGCCACTCCGCGAGCGCGAGCGCGGCGTGCTTCGTGACCGAGTAGGGCGCGCTGCCGATCTGGCTCAGCAAGCCCGCGGCCGAGGCGGTCTGCAGGAGGTAACCGCCCCCGCGTTCGACCATGCGCGGCACCATGATCCGCGCGGCGTAGACGTGGGCCATCACGTTGACGTCGATGCTCCGGTGCCAGACGTCGTCGCTCGCGTCGGCGCCGCCGGGAACGACGATGCCGGCGTTCGAACAGAAGAGGTCGATCGGACCGAACCGCTCCTCGGCCCGATCGACGAGCGCCGCGATCTGTGCCTCGTCGGTGACGTCGCACTGCACGGCCAGGCTCGGACCGCTCTCTCGTGCGACGGCTTCGAGCGACTCGGCCTGCACGTCGGCGACCACGACCCCGCGGGCGCCCTCGGCCGCGAACCGGCGCGCGAGCGCGGCGCCGATCCCGCTCGCGGCGCCCGTCACGACCACGACCTTCCCGTCGATCCTCATATCTGTCCCACTCTCATCGTCTGCCCACGTTCTCTACTACGACCTCTCATACGGGGCGGCGTTCGTCGACACCGTCGCGCCAACCTCGGCGATCGCGAACACCCGCGTGCGCCCCGGACCCGGGATGGCCGCCGCGATCTCCTGCGCGCACGAGGGCTCCGCGAACGCGGCCGCCGACGGGCCCGAACCCGACAACCACGCCGCGAACGCGCCCGCCGCGAGCGCGGCCTCGATCGCGTGGCGGGTGTCGTGCGCCCGGGCCAGGCGCCGGTCCTGATGGAGGCGGTCCTCGGTCGCGATGCGCAGGGCGCCCATGTCGCCCGCCGCGAGCGCGGCCACGAGGAGCGCGGTCCGGCCGATGTTGAACGCGGCGTCCTCGAAGGTGACCTGGTCGGGCAGGAGGCGGCGCGCCGACGGTGTGGCCGTCTCCCGCTCGGGCGTCCAGACCACGACGGCGAGGTCGCGCGGCAGGGGTATCCGGACCGCCCGGCCGCCCGCGACCGCGACGACACCGCCGTAGATCGACGCGGCGACGTTGTCGAAGTGACCCTCGAGCTCGCCGGCGGCGCGCATGATCGCCGGGCGCGACTCCCGCAGCGATCGATCTTGCTGCACGTGCGCGGCGATCAGGCCCCCGACGCGCGCCGCGCCCGAAAAACCGAGGCCGCGACCTCCCGGGAAGCGGGCCCGGATCGCGATCGGGCCGACGCCACCGGCTTGGCGAAACGCGCGCACTCCGGGATGCGTCTCCGGCGCGGGGTCGTCGGCGTTCGGCGTGACTTCGAGGTGTACGTCGAGCGCCAACGCGACCGCGTCGAACGCGGATCCGAGGTTCGCCGACGACGCGGGGACCCGAACGACCCAGTCATCGCGCGAGTGTCGCGGCATCGCCTCAGACTGGCACGAAACACCGCCGCACACGAAGTACGGTCATGACGTGCGACGCCACTGTGCAAGACCGGGATGTAGCGCGCCGGCAACGGCAACCTTCACCTTCGACACTCGCGACCTCACTGTCTGGCTCGACACTCCGGCGGAGGGTGCGGCGCGAGCCGGTGAGCTCTGCGAACGGCACGTGCGGGGCCTTACCCCTCCGCAAGGCTGGCACCTCGAAGACCGCCGGGGAGCCCGGGAACGGGCCGCCGTGCAGCTCGAGGCGACGCTCGACGCGCACAGCCCGATGCTCTCGCGCGCCTTTCAGAATGCCGGCGCGGTCTGAACTCCGAACACCTTCTGAATTGAGCGTCGCGGTTGGAGTCGCGGGGTGGTGCGCGCGCCATACTCGGAGGCCCCGGGCAACACCACGACGATCGGCAGACATGCAAGCGGGCGCCAAGACGAGTCTCAGGGTATGAACACCGGCTCGAACTGGGCCCGGCGCTACGGCCCGAACCACCGGCGGCTCTGCGCCCGGCCCGGCTGTGGCACTCCGGCGGCCGCGACCCTGCGATTCGAGCCGACACAACGCGAGGCGTGGCTCGTCGATCTCGAAGTCGACGCCGCGCGCACCGAAGGCGACCTGTGTGCGCGCCACGCGGCCGGGTTGGTGCTGCCGCGTGGGTGGCAGTTGCACAACGACCTCGTAAGCGAACGTGACGAGTCGACGAAGCCGGCGCCGGTTCGCCGGCAACGCAGCGCCTCGGTCGCGCGCGCCCGCCGGCGCCGCACCGCGACGAGCGCGGTGGAGCTCCCGGGTCTGAGCGCGGTCGTCGACCCCGAGCCGGAAACCCTTGTGCCGGTGCAGACGATCGTCGAGGAGGCGATCGTCGAAGCTTCGGTCGTCGAGGCGCCGGTCGTCGTCGTGATCGAGCCGGATCCTCCGGCCCCGCTCGTTGCCGACGCCTCGCCCGAAGAGAGTGAAGCGTTGGCGGAGACCCTCGACGCGCAGACGCCGTTGTTGCGCCGCGCCTTCGCGAACGTGTGGCTCCCCGACGGCAACCCCGCCGAGAGCAGCGAGAGCGTCGAGAGCACGCCGACCGACGCCGCTCCCGACTCCGACGCCTAAGCGGGCTCCGGCGCGCGGACGTGCGCCGGGACTATCGCGACCATCAGCGCAATCCCCGAGAGCACGACCAAGCCGGAGCGGAGCCCGAACAGCCCCGACAACGCGCCGACGAGGGCCGGACCAACGACCATCCCGAGGTACCCGCACGCGGTGATGCCACCGATGGCGAGCGCCGGATGACGCGCCTCGTTGTTCACGTCGGCGAGTAGGAGAGGCCACACCACCGAGATGCCGACCGCGCCGGCGGCGAGCCCGGCCGCGGCAATCCCCGCTACGCCGCACAGCGCCTCCGTCGCGATCCCGACCGCGGTAATCGACGCGCCGAGCACGACCGCGCGGCGCGTTCCGAGCTTGCCGATCAGGCCGCCGCCTCCGAGCCGCGCCAGCGTCGCGAGACCCTCACCGGCCACATACGCACTCACCCCGGCGAGCACCCCGAGCCCGAGGTGGCTCCGGAGATAGAGGATGCCCCAGGTCGCGATGCCGCCCTCGACCATCGCCGACGCGGCGAACACCAACGCGAGCACGACGAGACCCTCGTGCCGGAGCCCGGCCAGCGCGCGCCACATCGAGGGGTGATCGAATCGTTCGGGCTCGGGCAGGCGGGTCCGGCGGGTGACGATGCCGGTCACCACACCTACCAGCGCGATCCCGACCCACACCGCCCGCCACGACACTCCCAGGCGCAGGGCCACGCCGGTGACGGCCGCGCCGACTACACACCCGCCGTTGAACAGACCATGGAACCGGACAAGGCGGCCCGCGTCGTGAGAGAGCGCGTCGGCCGCGACGATGTTCATGACCACGTCGACGAGACCGCCCGCCGCCATCGTGACCACCAGCGCGGGGACGAAGAAGGCGAGATGGGGCGCGCCCGCCTCCAACGAGAGGAAGGCGCCCCAGAGCACGAGCGCGAGCGTGAGTGAGCGGCCCGCGCCGAACCGGTCGGTGATCGCGCCGCCGAACGCGGCGACCCCCGTGGCCGCGACGATTCCCGCGGTGAGGAGCGCTCCGAGTCCGGCGTCGGTGAGGTGGAACGTGCGCTCGATGTCGACGGTGGCGACGGCCAACGCGCCCGCGAACCCGCCGAACACGAAGAACGCGACGGCGACCGGGCGCAGGGATGTGGGCACGAAGCAGTCTGCCACGGGGTACCCGATCGGCTCGGTGGGATACACGTCAGCCGGACGACCCGAAATCGTCATCGGCGCGTGACCGAGGCGCGCGTCGCCGTCTTTATCGTCGGGAGCGGCAGTTTGATCCCTAGGGTTCCGCCACCGCGGTGGGTCAGGACCGAGAGGGATCGGGCAGCGTGCCAATGCGCGCTGTTGCACGGCGGGAGAAAAGCCCGGGAGGTCTGCCGACCTCGGGGCGACGCGCGTGCCGGGGTCGTTCCGAAGGAGGGACGCCATGACCCCGGCCGGCACTCTCTACGAGCAGACCGTCGCACCCGGCGGGTACTGGACCCGCACGCTCGATCGGTGGCAACGGCTCCGGATCGTCGACGTCGACGGCCGCCAGTCGTGCTCGATGCTCGCCTACAACGCCGACGAACCGAGCGAGCGGTTCAACGCGCCCGACACGGTCAAGATCCAGAACCAGATCTTCTTGACGACCGGTCGGGTGCTCTTCTCCGATCTCGGCCGGGTGCTGTTCTCGATCGTCGACGATACGAGCGGTCACCACGACGCCCTCGCGGGCTTCGGCGATGCCGCGCTGGATGCCGAGCGCTACGGCTCCGGGACGTTCCGGGACCTGCGCAACGACTTCTACCGCAACGCGCGCGACAACTTCGTGATGGCACTGGGCCGGCACGGGCTCGCGCGCCGCGACCTCGTCATGAGCTTCAACCCGTTCGCACGCGTGCGCGTCGCACCCGAGGGGGCATTGGAGTGGGAGCCGGGCGTGGGGCGGCGCGGCGCGGCGATCGAGCTGCGAGCGGAGATGCGCGTACTCGTCGCGCTCTCCGCGACGCCGCACGTGCTCGACCCGAATCCGCACTACCAGCCGGGCCCGATGCTGGTGCAAGTCCTCGACGCTCGTCCCCCGGATTCCGACGACGCGTGCCGCGCGTTCTCCGACGAAGCGCGGCGCGGATTCGAGAACACCGACGACTACTGGGCCCAGGTGTCGGCGTGACGCTCCTGCAGTCGCACCTCGTTCCGGCGACGGCAGTGCACGACGACGTGCAACTGCCCGGAGAGGCGTGGACCCGGATAATCACGGCCGGGCAGCGTCTTCGCATCGTCGACCTCGAGGGAACGCAGGCGGTCGACACCCTCTGCTACGACGCGCACGATCCCGAGAATCGCTACAGCGCCGCGAACACGATCCGCGCCCAACGCAATCTCTTTCTCACCAACGGCTCGACGTTGCTGAGCGTCGACGGCGACCCGCTGGCGACGATCGTCGCCGATACCTGCGGTCGCCACGACACCGTCGGAGGCGCGTGCAGCGCCGAGTCGAACACGTGTCGATTCGGTCAGCACACCGCTTCGATGCACAACTGCCGGGACAACTTCCTGATCGGGCTCACGCGACACGGCCTGGGCAAGCGTGATCTCGCGCCCAATATCAATTTCTTCATGAACGTGCCGGTGTCGGCCGACGGCCACCTCGACATCGTCGACGGGATCTCCGAGCCCGGCAACTACGTCGAGCTACAGGCCGAACGCGACGTGCTGTTCGTGATCTCGAACTGCCCGCAGCTCAACAATCCCTGCAACGGTTGGAACCCCACTCCGATACGGCTACTCGTGTGGGACGCGGAAGCGACCCGGCAGTGACGACCGTGGAGAAGGTGCTCGTCGCGAACCGCGGCGAGATCGCGGTCCGCATCCTGCGCACGCTGCGCCGGCTCGGTGTCGCGTCGGTAGCCGTGTACTCCGACGCGGATCGCCACGCCCCGCACGTCGGGCTCGCGGACGAGGCGGTGCACCTCGGGCCGGCGCCGCCCCGGCACAGCTATCTCGATCGCGAGCGACTGTTGACCGCGGCCGCGACCACCGGCGCCGACGCCGTGCATCCGGGTTACGGGTTCTTGTCGGAGGACGCCGGGTTCGCGACCGCATGCGAGGCGGCTTGCATCAGCTGGATCGGCCCGACCCCGCAGAACCTCGAGGCGTTCGCGCGCAAGGACACGGCGCGCGCGTTGGCCCGCGCGGCAGGAGTGCCACTCCTTGCGGGAAGCGAAGGCCTCCGCGACCGAGCGGACGCGCTCGCGGTCGCGGCCGAAGTGGGCTACCCGGTGATGCTGAAAAGCCGTTCCGGCGGTGGCGGCATCGGCATGCGCCGCTGCGACGACCCGGCCGACCTCGCGGCCGCCTACGAAGGGGTGACGCGGCTCGCAGGTGCCCACTTCGGCGACGACGTGTGCTACCTCGAACGCTTCGTCGTCGCCGCACGCCACGTCGAGGTCCAGATCTTCGGCGACGGTCGCGGCGAGGTGATCGCGCTTGGCGAGCGCGATTGCTCGTTGCAACGACGGAACCAGAAGGTGATCGAGGAGACACCGGCGCCCGGGCTCTCCGAGGCGACCCGCGCGGCGTTGACCCGTTCGGCCGTTGCCTTGACCGCCGAGGTCGAATACCGCTCGGCGGGGACGGTCGAATTCGTCGTCGACGCCGCGACCGGAGAACATGCGTTCCTCGAGGTGAACACCCGGCTACAGGTCGAGCACCCGGTGACCGAGATGGTGACCGGCATCGACCTCGTCGAATGGATGGTGCGCCTCGCGCGCGGCGACCTACCGCCTCTGGCCGAGCTGGCGGTCGCGGCGAGGCCGCGCGGCGCGGCAATCGAGGCGCGCTTGTACGCGGAGGACCCGGCGCACGGGTACCGGCCCAGCGCGGGCACCGTGACCGAATGGGTCGCGCCCACGAGCGCGCGCGTCGACACGTGGTTGGCGCTCGGCACCGAGGTGACGTCGTACTACGACCCGCTCCTCGCAAAGATCGTCGTGCGGGGTGACGACCGCGCCGACGCGATCGCGGCCCTCGCCCGTGCGCTCGACGAAACGCGCGTCGGTGGGATCGAGACGAATCTCGCGCTGTTGCGCGCCGCGGTCGGTGAGCCGCGCTTCCGGGCGGGCGGCGTCACCACCTCGCTCCTCGACGAGGTCGCGGACGCGCGGCTCGAAGCTGTGGTCGAGGTCGTAGTTCCGGGCGCGCAGACGACCGTCCAGGACTTTCCGGGACGGCTCGGCTACTGGGCCGTGGGCG
>DASYJT010000338.1:0-10518 GCA_035996165.1 Acidimicrobiia bacterium | reverse complement strand
ATTCAAGCTCGACCAGATGCTCGAACACACCGCGCTTGACGTGATCGACGGACTCATCCGGTTTGACCAATGACTACCGGTGACGCCCGCCATCGGGCATGGCGCGCCGGACGTCGCCGTCACACGAAGACCGGAACAAACTCCAATCGAGCGTACTGGGCTTGGAAGGTGTGAGGCAGAGACAATCCGTCGCTGTGCGGCATGTGGAGATCGAACAAGATGAGGCGGGCGACCAACTCTTCGGAAAGTACTCGACGAGCCGCGCGTCCAACGGGCCTTGATCTGCCGCAACGCGCACCCTGCCGGATGCGCATAATCACACGAACCTTGGCTGCGTCGTTGTCGACGCTCAAGATTGCGACAGTGTTCAAGGCTGGCGTTCACCGCGACCGTTCGATACGTCCATCCCTTTCCAGGAACCATGATCGATGCGGGCATCGCACATCGGCGTCTGCAGTCGCCACTGAACGCTGCCCGTCGACTTCTTCGAAGGCGAAGGTCGCACCTCAGGGGCGCCGTTGTGATTGTTGTCAACACCTGGACGACTCGGAAGCAAGACACGTGACTTGATCACCAATGCGGATGTACCGCATGCGGGTCCGGACTTCGCGCGAGTTCCGCTGCAGCGCGTGGCGACGGACATCCGGAAACCCGGAAGAGAACGCGCTCGAGGTTCAGCGCGTGGAACACTCAGGGTATGGCGCTGCTGCAAGACGACCGCGACTGGCTGCGCCAGCACCTAGGACCATGGATTCGCGCGGACGGCGAGGACTCCCTTGTCGAAGACATCAGCGCAAGCCAACTTCCAGTCGCGGCGTTCGACGTCGCGAAGCGGCGGCTCTTGGGCGCCAGCGCTAGGGGTTACGCGATGCTTGGCTTCACTGGCGTCGACCTTGCGACATTGGACCTCGTTGACGCGGCGAGCGATCCCGATGCATGCATTCGGCTTCACGCATTGATCCTCGACGGCCACATCGCCGAGTGGAAATACTCCTGCTTGCTGCGGTCAGAGGACGGAAGCGAAAACCGTGGCGTCGCGTTCGGGCGCGCGGTCGCTATCGGGCAATCACACCGACTGACAGTCGGACTGTTTGCTCCGGAGACGCGCGTAACCCCCGCCCATTCCAGTCCCGACCTACGAAATGCTCGCCTCCGCGTGCTCATTGCCCACGGAGATGAAGCCGTGCGGGCGCGGATGCGTCACGCTTTGGCAAATCACGGACTTGTGGTCGACGACGTAAAGGACATGCGCGAGGTTTTCGTCGCGGCGCACCGACAGGATGAATTCGTCCTGGTAGTCGGTTCCGGGCTTCTCGAAGGAACCGCGAATCTCAACGACCTCGCCGCCGGCACCCCCGGAAGACGCGGCGTTCTCGTCGTCGTCGGCGAAGCCGACGAACACGTCGTTCAACACGCACTGGACGCGGGACTCGACTACGTCCGCGACGTCGCAATCGAACAAGATCTCGCGGCGCGCGTTCGAGCGTTGGTTCTCCGCAAGTCACCCGACCGACGCTCTAGTTTGGACTTCGGCGACCTTCACATCGACCTTGACGCGCGCGATGTCCGCGTCGGCGGACGATCGATCGCATTCACCGCGCGCGAATTCGATCTGCTCGCGTTTCTGGCCTCGGAACCACGAGTCGCGTTCTCACGTGAGGAGCTACTCAAGCACGTGTGGCATTCATCCCCGGACTGGCAAGGCCTTGCGACGGTCACCGAACATGTGCGTCGTATTCGAGACAAACTCCAGCCCCATGGCAACCCGACCTTGATTCGCACTGTGCGAGGAATGGGCTACCTGTTCCAACCCTAGTTGCGCGGCCGTCACTCCGACGTCGAACCGCTCGGCGATGCGAACAGACTCATGCACGAGCGGAAACGTGGATGCCATCCTTGCCTCGACGAACGCAAGTCGAAGCCGCGACAGAGCGCCTGTATTGCGTCACTGAACTTGATAGGCGCGCAGCTGGCCGACGAGGAAGCGCCTGATGAGACTTTCCTGCCTCGAGGTGATGGCATCGAAGTGGACACCGGCATAGAGCGGGCCCGAGGGTTCATTGCGCCAGGTCCGCACGACTTCACCCACCACCTGTACGGCGGTGCTGTCGAGGTCCATCGCGATCGACACGCGATCCGAGGGGAGGAGCTGGGCCAGGCTACGCACTGCGCACCCCAACGAAGACAAATCGATCAGCTCCGCAGACAACTCGTCAAGTCCGCAACCATTCACTCGCGCGATCGAGACGATTTGGCTGACACGAATACGCGCAACTCGTCTGCGCTCCAAGTCCCCGACGGCGCGTCTGGTCAGAATTCGCAGCATTCTGCCCGAGGCTGCCAGTACGCGGGCTTGGCTGCTGGCGATGAGCTCGCCGCGTCCGACATTCATGGTGACGTGATCGCGTAGAGCGAACAAGTCTTCGGCCGAGGTCGCGCCTCGTAAGCCAAGTATCTCGCCGTTGATGTAGCTGATGTGACCTGTCCAGGAAACCGCCCCGCCCTTGGAGTCGACACGGACCCAGGACCCCACTGCGAGTCGCTGCACGCGAGTCGACGGCGTATTCCGGAGGACGTCGGCCTCAGCCGATTCGCCGTCGGCGCGGTCCCATGCGTGCTCGTTAGCCGCGGCGATCACTGCCATTCGATCTCCAATGTCACGAGTTGGCTGCATGTTCAGGAGATCGACGCGACGATGCCGACGCTTGCTCAACGCGCTCTCAAGATTGGATCAATTGACGCACCGCGCGTACTGAACCCCTGCATCATCCGCGAACGTGCTGGACGATGTCGTCCAGCACGAGACGACAACCGCGACATCGACGTGCCGGGCGGCGCAGTGAAGCGGCGAAACACGCGCATGTGCGACGTGGTTGCATGCTCCGGTTGTACGTCGCGCTCGCCCAGCCGCGCGCACGGCGCGCGCGTAGACGAGAAGCTGTTGAGTGCCTCTACTTCGCGACCACGCTACGACTTGTAAACAACTCTTGAACAACGACGCCGCGCGCGTCGACCGGTTGTATTTCTCCGCAATCGTGTTGCGGGGCCACCGCTAGTTCGGCAGGACGCTGGATCATCCAAAACGAACGTGCCATTGTGATCGCAACCGAACTGCTGCGAGCAGTGCGACATCGTTGCATCGGGGGAACGTGCGGGACAATGCCTGACGGCCGACGCCTAGCGCTGCCGCGCCTCCTATTCTTCGACGACCGTGAGCAATCCTTCGCTCGGGCCATCGGCCTGCTCGCTGAACTCGGCGTCGAGGTAGCCACGCCCGATGGTGTCGACGAAGGGATCGAGCCATCGGCGCGCGATGTAATCGCAGTGGTCGTATGCGAACCGCGGGGCGTGAATCACGATCTGGTCCGGATCGAGCGGATCGTCCAGCGGCTTCGTGAGGTCAACGACCTTCCGGTTCTGATCCTGGCGACGACTGTCGACGATGACTTGCTGCTGCAGGAGTTTCGTCCTGCCGTGAGCTCTCGCTGCGCAAGACCGGTAGCGCTGGATTTTGCCGAGCGCGTTCGGTCGATCCTCCGCAATGCCTCATCGCCGAAGATCGGCGTTGCGGCGCTCGAGATCGATCGCGAACGTCACGTGGTTCGGCTTGAGAACGAAACCGTCGACCTGACGCGTAAGGAGTTCGAGCTCCTCGAGTTTCTCGAGTCGTCACCCCACCGGGCTTTCACGCGTGCCGAGTTGCTCAGGACGGTTTGGCACTCATCCGGTGACTGGCAATCACCGGCAACCGTCACCGAGCACATGCGACGCCTTCGGAAGAAGATCGAGAAGAATCCCGATCGTCCGAGGTGGCTCATCACGGTGCGGGGAGTGGGCTATCGATTCGAACCGTGAGTCAGCTCAACGAGGAGAAATCCGATCGTGCATCGAGCCAACCACGATACTCGAGCGTGCGGCGTAGCTCTCGAGTCACCAGAGCGAGCCGCCGGACGCGGAGCGCGAACTTTCTTCCTTCGAACGGACGCCCGATGAAGTCGTCGGCTCCCGCGCTCAGCATCGCCTGACCAGTGGTGACCGACGAATCGCCGCTGACCCCAAGCACCGCCGTGAGGACGGAGACGCTGTTGTGCTGCATCTCGCGCAGCACTCCGAATCCGTCAACCTGTGGCATGTGGGCATCGAGAACCAGTACGTCAGGCGCCTCGGCCACGATCGTCCTGAGGGCCTCGCGTCCGCCGTCGACACTTGTGACGCGGGAGAACCCGTGTCGCTCGAGTAGTTGAAGCATGTAGCGCGCCGCGTGCGGATCGTCGTCGACGACAAGGATCCGCGCGTCGTCAACGGCTTGATTGAGCGTTCGAACCCGGAGCGGCTCGTCAACTCCCTCGAAGGCGAGATTTCGAGACGAGGCGTATGCAGCGACAGTCATGGCGACCTCCTGTGGACGTCATGTCTTCGGCCACGGTCGGCGGCTGGTCCAACAACGCCGGGTCAACAATTCGTTGGTCGAGTTGATCAGACCTTGACGTCGAGTCGGTCGGGCCGGCGCGGCGTTCGGCCGATCTCTCGTGTCACAGCACCCGAGGTGGGTTCGTCGAGCGACAGTATGAGATTGGAGGCCCTGTGCGAATTTCCCCCTTTCTGCCACGGCCCGATCATCGGCTGAGCTCGCACGGAACGGACGTGTCATGCTCCCGTCCGCGGTCGGTGGCGATCAGGGCTCGAATGCGTAGCCCGCGGCTCGAACCGTTCGAATCCACCTCGGGTTCTGCCTGTCGGTTTCGAGTTTTAGGCGTAGGCGGTGGACGTGCTCGGTGACCGTCCCGGGATCCTGCCAATCACCTGCCGAGTGCCACACCTGTTCGAGGAGACGCTCCCGGGAGAAAACCTCCCGCGGCGACGAAGCCAGGAACGTGAGGAGATCGAACTCCTTGGCGGTCAGCTCGAGGACGACGCCACGCAGACGAACCCGCCGGGTGCGCGTGTCGATACCCAGTTCACCGAAATCGAGATCCGCGCCTTGCAGCTCGGCGGTTCGCCGCAGCACGGCACGAGCGCGCGCCGCCAACTCTCTGGGCGAGAACGGCTTCACGACGTAGTCGTCGGCGCCGAGCTCCAAGCCGAGCACACGATCCGTTTCAGACACGCGGCCAGTCAGCAGAATCACTGGGACACGCGAGACGGCACGGATCTTACCGAGTACGTCGAATCCTCCCATCGGGCCAAGATTGACGTCGAGGATGATGAGCAGTGGCGCACAGGCCGTGAGTTGGTCGAGTGCCTGTGTGCTGTCGCCGACCTCCCGCACGTGGAAGCCCTCGCGCTCAAGCCCGTCGCGCACGAGCCGTCGGACAGTCTCGTCGTCGTCGACAACAAGGACTGGGCGTGCGCGCTCCGGCGCTCGGCCCTGAGGGTTGTCGGGTGACTCGTGCGAACGGAGAACATCGCTGTCAGTCTGCTCGGCCACTACGTCGACCATGCTCGTACCACCTCGTCTGCTCGTACGAGTTCATCGACCGCGGAGATGGTCCGGGTGAAAGGAATCGTGCGGCAAATCCCGCGTCGGTGTCACCGACCCGCCTCTGCACTGCGCGGTTGCGCGTGCGAGGAGACGCGCTGCCGGCGGCCAGCATCGCAACGATCGGACAAATCCTCAATCGATCTCGATTTCGCTCCGATGAGCCGCGAACACCCGTTTTCCGGGTGCGCCGCGCAACAGCGTCGGAGGCGAATCGTGACCGAGTTGACCACCAACCGGACAAGTCCAGCCACGCCACGGAGCAGCGCGTCCTTCACTCGCCTCGCCGCAATGATCCTTGCATGTCTGCTGGTATCACTGCTGGTGTTCAGGAGTTCCCGAGGCGCTTTCGCGGCAACGACGTCCAACTCGAGCAACTCCGTTGCTGCCGGCTCGGTCGATCTCGTGGACGACGACGCCGGGTCAGCGTTGATCAACGTGTCAGCTATGAAACCGGCGGACTCGGTCGTCCGCTGTATCGCGGTCACCTACCAGGGGACCATCGCCGCCGCCGCGGTTCGCATGTACGCAACCTCCGGCGGTACTGGTCTGGGCGTTTACCTCGATACGACAATCGAGGTAGGAAGCGGGGGGGCGTTCGGCAGCTGCACGGGTTTCAGCACCAGTGCGACGCTGTTTTCAGGGACGTTGGCGTCGCTCGCGGCGGCGCATTCCAATTGGTCGAGCGGCGTGGTCTCGTTCACCACCTCCAGCGCTCCCACGACGAGAACTATGCGCGTGACCTTGACCCTCGAGGACAACAACGCGGCGCAGGGCCTGACTGCGACACCGACGTTTACGTGGGAGGCCCAGAACACGTGATGGGATCGCTCGGAGTGCGAGTCTGGATCTACGCGCGCTTCGCAATGGGACTCGGCGCGACCTTCCTCCTGACCGCGGCCGGTGCATTGATGGTCTACGCGATCGGGATCGCGCTGGTATTCGGGTGGAACGGGTACGCGATGCAATCCGGTTCGATGTCACCGGCCATCAAACGCGGCGATGTCGTCTTATCGATGTCACCACCACGGGTTGGCAATCTGGGCGACGGAACGATCGTCGTGTTCACGGATGCCGACGCGCGGACGATCGCCCACAGGATCGTCGGCCGGACGCCCGCTGGCGCGTATGTCACTCGGGGCGACGCAAACCAGACGGCGGATTCGGATCCCTTGTTGCCGAAGCAGGTGCACGCCGTCGGCCGTCTCCTCGTGCCTTATGTCGGTCTGCCCTTCGTGTGGTGGCAGGAGGGGCAGATCGGCGACCTCTTCGGCCTCGGCGTGTTGCTGACCTTGTGCGCGTCTTTAGCGCGCTACGCGCGGGTCGCGCCGAGCGACCGCGTTGTCAGCGAGCAAGCATGACGTGGCGTCGCTTCCTCGCCCGGGCCGCGGCGGCGTTAATCATGGTCAGCGCACCGATCGCGTTTCCAGTCAGAGCGTGGGGGAACTTCTCCGACACGACAGCGAATGCAAGTTCGACCCTGACCGCGGGAGCGCTGCAGCCGCCGACGAACCTCGTCGTTGCAGTCAAGTGCGTGCTGCTCGGAGTTCTCCGACCAGTGGCTGATCTGACCTGGACCGCCACGACCTCCACCGGCACCGGATACCAACTCGATCGGTATAAGGGCGCACTGTTGGAAAAGAGCTTCGAAATCGGCGGGACTTCAACGATCACATTCTCTGACGGGCTGGGACCGTTCAATCTTGGCTTGTCGACTGCGTACACGTGGCATCTCCGAACGTACCTCGGCACTTGGGTATCGAGCGATGCCATCACAACCGTGTCGACGCCACTCATCTGCACCTAGACACTACGGAGTCCACATGTCCCAGCGCTTCCTCGTACCCACATCACTGCAAACAATGCAACATGTTCCGCTCGGACTTGCTCGACGATTCCTGACGCTCGCGGTCGGAGTCGCTCTCGCTCTGTCGCTGGGCATTTCGTGGCAGTCAACCTCGGCGGGCGCGGCGGTTCAGGCGTTCGTGGTATCTCCCAGTGCCGGCGCGCCCGGAACGACGGTGCACGTCAGCGGAACCGGCTGCGCTCCCGGTGTCGTCCTGTCCTCAAGCCAAGACTTCGTCCAGGTTTCATCGACCACCTTGCTTCCGACAAGTACCCGCCTTGCCGTCGACGCGAACGGCTCGTGGAGTGGATCGTTCGTTGTTCCGGCGAACTCTCCGGCGCTTCCGGCCCTCGTCGCCGCGTCATGCGTGAGTGACGGCCTGCAGGCGTTGCAAACCATCTACCTGCCCGCGACATTCACGGTTACAGCGGCCAGCGCGACCACCGTCCCTCCGACACCAACTACGCGCAAGTCGACGCCGACGACGCAACCTCGTCCGAGATCGACCACTCCGGGATCCGGCACGCCGGGCGGCAACCCACCGACCCAGCCCGGCGATCCAGGCTCAACTCCGATCTCGACTCCCGGCGACGGAACCGGCGGCGTCCTACGGGGTGGTGCAGGGGGTATCGGAATCGGTTCGCCGAATGCGGGCCGCAGCCAACCCGTCGGTGCTACGACCCCACGAACCGGGAGTGGCGTTGTCGGCGGGGCAACGAGCGGATCCAAGGTGGCCCAAGCTGCCGATCTCAGCTCGCCCAGTTTTGCGGCGAGCAACGGAAAGCATTCTCGTGGCCCGGGTTGGCTGGTGTGGCTTCTCGTCATTATTGCGATGATGGGGGTGCTGACGTTTCTCAGCTGGCTGTACTGGACGCGACGACACGAGCTTGCAAGTGATGTGTCGGCGGAGTCGCAGTGAAACTGCGACGCTCGTTGCGTGCACGCGTCGGACGAGCCGCAGTCGCTACGTTCGGGGCCGGATTTGCGCTGACGTCAGCCTTGTTCCTAGTCGTGCGCGCCGACTTCGATCGCCTTGCCCACGAGCGAGTCGACAAGCCGGCGGCCGAAGCCGTTCTCGCGGTCCAACACCTCGCGGCGTCAATCGACCAGGTACTCGCGACCGCGAATGGCGTTGTTGCGACGAGCGGTGTGGACCCCGATCGATTCCGAACGGCGCTCGGACCGGACGTCGCGGCAAGTTCGACGCTCGCCGGAATGGCGCTCATCATTCGTACGGGACGCGAGACGCGTATCGCCGCGAGCGTGGGAACAACGCCGCTCCTCGCAGGTAGCCGGCGAGGCTTGGCGACAGCCGACGACACGTCGCGGCTCGTGAGCTACCGCCGAACCGCAAAGGAATACCGACTCGGTTTTGCCCAAACGGTCGCACACGGAGGTGCGGTTGTTTATCTAGAGATCGACATGCCGACTTCCACGTCGTCGACCATTCCGTTCGTGTTGGTGGTCGCGAAGTCGAGTACCGAGCCCAGCAGCGTCATGGGAACAGTCGCGAGTGCCCGTGGTCTTACGCGTTGGAACCAGATGGTCACTCTCGGCGGGCAACGATTTGACCTGTTCGTCAAAGCCGGCACCGTGCCAACCGGATGGTTCGGAATCTCACTGCCGGAACTCGTGGCCCTCGTCGGACTTGCTCTGACCATCCTGGCGGCGGCCACTGCGATGCTCGTTGTTCGACGCGCCTACGCGACGGAGCAGTTAAGCGATGAGAACCGAGCGCTCGATCGCGCGCTCGAGCGTCAGCGCGTTGTCGAATCAGAGCTCCTGGCGTGGAAGTCGCGATTTCAAACGATCCTGCGCGACACGCCGGACGCGATCGCGTCCCTCGACCTCGAATCGGGGAGTTGCGAGATACTCAACCGCACTAACTTCCTGGGACACCCGGTCGAGTGCCTCGCCACCGACGACGGACTCCGATCGCTCGTACATGCCGACGACCGGGATGAGGCGGAATCGTATTGGCTGCGGCTGCTACACGCCGATGCCGAGCAGGTCTTCGAGACAACCCTCCGGTTGCGAGCTGGTGACGGTCCAGAGCGATATGTGCGCCTGCGCTTCTCGCGTCTTAGCGAGTCGGCCGACGGATCGGCGGAGACACTACTTGGCCTACTTAGTGATGTAACGGACGAGTGGGCGAATCAACTGCGTGAAGAAGAACTGCACGAGGCACTCCGCCGATCGCAGCGCATGGAGGCTATCGGCCAACTCGCGGGTGGCGTCGCTCACGATTTCAACAACGTCCTCGCCGCGGTCATGGGATCGATCGAGCTGCTCATTGACGATGTACCGAGCGGCCGGCCGATGGAGTACGCGCATGAGATTCAACACGCGGTTGGCCGGGGTGCGGCGCTCGTGCGCCAGCTTCTTACCTACGCGCAGCGCGACGGGGCGGAACCGAAAATCGTTGACGTCAACGACATCGTTTCCGACATCGCACAGATGATGCGGCGGACCATCGGTACGAATATTCAACTGCAAGTCAGCACTACTGAGCATGCTTGCCGCGTCGTCGCGGATCCAACTCACATCGAGCAGGTGATTCTCAACCTGGTCGTCAACGCGCGCGATGCAATGCCCGAGGGCGGCATCCTCTGGATAGCGACCGCCATCGACTTCGATGACGTGGCACCCGAGAACGATCGAGTCGTTCTTTCCGTAACGGATACCGGCTTCGGCATCGCGCCCGAGGTTCGCGACCGGATGTACCAACCGTTTGTCAGCACCAAGCAACCGGGGCAAGGCACCGGTCTGGGTCTCGCCACCGTGCTGTCGATTGTCCAGTCTCTCGATGCGCGGATCAACGTTGTCTCACAGGTCGACCAAGGTACGACGTTCGAAGTGTCCTTTGCCCGGTGCTTCGGCACAGCGAGCGCGACGACGGAATTCGGAGACACCGAAGAGTTCGCTGGCGACGGCCTGAGAGTTTTGCTGGTGGAGGACGATGTCGCAGTCCGCGCCGCGCTCGCGCATTTGCTCCAGCGACTCGATTTTGCCGTCACGCCCGTCGCCAACGGGATCGAAGCGATGCGCTCGATCGAGCGACAAGACTTCGACCTGGTGTTGACGGACGCCATGATGCCGGGGATGTCGGGCTTGGAGCTTGTCGAGCACCTGCGAAACACCCGCCCTGAAGTGCGAGTAATTCTGATGTCGGGCTACTCAGCTGAGCCTCCTG
>DASYJT010000337.1:0-22317 GCA_035996165.1 Acidimicrobiia bacterium | reverse complement strand
CCTCGTCGCGCTGGTCCGTGCCGGCGCGGTATTCAAGAACGGCAAGCTCATCGAACGACCCGACGAATCAGAGGGTGGTGATCAGCACGTCGCGTGACACGCCGATCGTCTCACCCATCGCCCTCCCTGCCCGCCGCCGTCGCGCGTGCCGTCTCCGGGATACGCGTATCCGCAGCCGCTGACAAGGGTCACGAGCGTCATCTGACAAAACTTGCGTGACTTCCTCCCGACTTGACGTTTGCCGATATCGGAAAATATAATTGCGCCATGGCACGAGCAGCGACGACGTCGGACGTCTTCAACGCGATCGCCGAGCAGCAGCGCCGGGAGATCCTGGTGCTGCTGCGGGCGGGTGAGGAGCCGGTGACCGAGTTGGCCCAGGAGTTGGGGATCACCCAGCCGGGGGCGTCCAAACACCTGCGGGTGCTCCGGGAGGTCGGACTGGTGCGCGACCGCAAGGCGGGCAAGCAACGCCTGTACGGCCTTGACGCCCGCGGGCTGCGTCCGGTCCATGAGTGGGCCGGCGGGTTCGAACGGTTCTGGAACGAGAGCTTCGACCGGCTGGACGAGTACGTGCAGGACCTCAAAGAGCAAGGCAGGAGGCGTAGCTGATGAGCGCGACAGGACGAGGGGCGCCGGCAGAGTCCGCGACAGCCGACCGCGAGATCGTGATCTCCCGGGTCATCAGTGCCTCATGTGATGTGGTGTTCGAGGCGTTCACCGAGGTGCGGCATCTGTCGCGCTGGTGGGGACCGGAGGGGTTCACCACCACCACGCGAGCGTTCGAGTTTCGCGTCGGCGGGGAGTGGGACTTCGTGATGCACGGACCGGACGGGACGGACTACCAGGAGTGGATCTCCTGGACCGAGATCACCCCGCCGGAGCGGATCGCGCTGCTGCACGGTGAGTCCCGCGGCGACCCGAACGCCTTCGAGTCGGTCTTGACGTTCGCGCCCGACGGAGCGGCGACCCGGATCGAGATGCGCACGGTGTTCCCCACGAAGGAGATGCGCGACGAGGTGGTCGAGAAATACCACGCGATCGAGGGTGGCGAGCAGACCCTGAGCAACCTGGCTGCCTACGTCACCGAGATCCTTCGGAAGGGAGTTCAGGACTGATGGCCGGAAAAGTGTTCTTCAGCGTGTCGATGTCGCTGGACGGGTTCATCGCGCCCGGGTCCCTCGGGGAATTGATGGGGCAACAGTGGATGGAGCTGCAGCAGTGGATCTTCCCGCAACGGTACTTCCGGGAGAACCTGCAGCTCGGCGAGGGCGGCGAGGAAGGGCGCGACAACGACATCGTGCGGGAGACGTTCGAGCGCACCGGTGCGAGCGTGATGGGCAAGCGCATGTTCGACGCCGGCGAGCAGATGTGGCCCGAGGCGGCGCCGTTCCACACGCCCGTGTTCGTCGTGACCCACGAGAAACGTGACCCCTGGGAGCGGCCGGGCGGCACGACCTTCCACTTCGTCAACGACGGCATCGAGCCCGCGCTCGACCAGGCGCGCGCGGCCGCGGGCGACCGGGACGTCCGCATCGCGGGCGGCGGCGAAACGATCCTGGAGTACGTGAACGCGGGCCTGATCGACGAGTTCACGATCGCGCTGTCACCTGTGCTGTTCGGCTCCGGAATCCGCCTGTTCGAGGGCGTGGACGCGGGCCGCGTAGCCCTGGAGCCGGTCGGCGCGGAGTCGACGCCGCGGGTGACGCACCTGACCTACGCAGTCCGGGAGCGGGTCCGCAGTCCGATCTGACAAGCGTCTATGGGGTGCGGCCGATGAACGCCAGCAGCTTGGTCTGGACGTCCGCGTCATCGGGGACCTGCACACGCGGCCCGTACTGGCCGCTCTGGCGCAGCATCTCGTCCATCGGCAGCATGCCTTCGAACATCGCGGCGCACTTGTCGCGGTCGAGCGTCTCGTCCTGGCCGGTGGCGCGGGCGAGATCCCATCGATGCAGGAACACGTCGCCGGTGTAGATCATGTCGATCGCCTGCTCGAGCGGCATCCGGCCGATGTGCGGGAGATCGTGCTCCCGCTCGGCGGTGTCCGGGTCGTCGAGCAGCGCCTGCACCGCGTCGGTCTGCGTGCGCCAGGCACCGACCGGGTCGTTGTCGACCGACGGACCCGCGGGCAGGGTGATGCCCGCCGCGCCGTCGAGGAACGCCGGCAACCACTCGACGAGGTGACGCACGACGTCGCGGGCGACCCAGCCGTCCACCGGCGCCGCGTTGTCCCACAGGTCCGGCGCGACGCCCTCGACGGTCGTCGTGAACGCGCCGGCGATGCGACGGTGCTCGTCGGCCGCCCCGCTCATCGGAGCTCCGCGACGAGCGCGTCGAGCTTGGCGTAGCCCTCGTCGACGCCGGTCTCCATGCCGCTCGCCAGCCACTGGTCGCGGTCCTCGAAGCTGTCGACGAGCGACTGCGCGTGCAATCGGGTGCGACCGTCGCCGAGGTCTTCGAAGCGCAACGTCTCGAGCGCGACGCCGTCGGGCTGGCCGTCGAAGGTGAAGGTCTGCACGATGTGGTCGTCACCGATCTCGTGGAAGCAACCGTGGAAGCCGAACTCCACACCGTCGCGTCTTGCGACGTAGCGCCAGCAACCGCCCGTCGTGGCGTTCCAGTCGAGGACCTCGGTTTCCATCCCGTTCGGCCCGACCCAGCGGACGAACAGCGCGGGATCGGTGTGAGCCCGCATCAGCTGCGCCGGGGTGGCGTCGAAGTCGCGGGTCATGCGGATGATCGGCACGGTGGGGTCGGCCTCGATCGAGACCTGGTATCGGTTGCTCGTGTCGCTCATGACGCTGCTCCTTGTTCGAGGTGTGGGTGGTTGGTGTGTCGTTGGTCGCCGCGCATCTCGGCGAGGACGTCGTCGAGACGTTCGAATCGTTCCTGGGCCTGTTGGCGATACCGGTCGATCCACTTCGTCATCAGGTCGAAGACCTCCGCCTCGAGATGGCACGGCCGTCGCTGCGCGTCCTTGCTCCGGCTCACGAGCCCGGCATCGGCGAGCACCTTGATGTGCTTGGACACCGCCTGGACGGACACGTCGTACGGATCGGCCAGCTCTCCGACGGTGGCGTCGCCTACGGCGAGGCGGGCCACCATGTCGCGCCTCGTCGGATCGGCGAGGGCGGCGAAGACTCGGGAAAGCTGGTCGTCGGCCACGTCAACCCCTTTGCTCAACTGAATGGTTGAGGACAACCTACGGCCATCCTCCTATCGTTGTCAACCATTTGGTTGAAGATGGGCCACGATGTGCGCATCTCTGCTGTACGCCGGCGTCGAGTGCCGCCCGGACCGGCCCTCGTCGTTTACGCGGTCGCGTCCATTCAGGACAACGCGGTGACCGGCTCGATATTCGGTGCCGTGCTCACAGTGCAGTCCGCCAACGCGCGTACAGAACTCTTTGTTGCTTCACCCACGTTGTTGTGTCGTTCCAACTCTGAAACTGAAAGGCCGTGTTCGAGCGCCTTCAAGCCCTTTCAAGCTCGGGCCGTTCGAGCCATGAGGGGATACAGGCCGTGCAACCAATCCGAGTTTCTGGATCACCACCGTTGCAGCAACGTGTTGCGTAGGTTTGGGCTATGTCAGTCACGCGCAATCGCCTGTTTCGATGGTGGCCAGAGGGTTACGAAGCGCTACGCCGCCTGAGCGACCAGGTCAATGCATCCGGGCTCGAACCCGACCTGCTGGAGTTGGTCAAGATGCGAGCTTCGCAGATCAACGGATGCGCGTACTGCATCGACATGCACGCGACGGATGCGCGCGCCTCGGGTGAGACCGAGCAGCGTCTGTACGCCTTGAGCGCCTGGCGGGAGACTCCGTTCTTCACCGCCCGCGAGAGGAGTGCGCTGGCGGTTACCGAGGCGGTCACGCTCGTAGCCGAGTCCGGCGTCCCCAAGTCAGTGCTCGATGACGCCGCAAATCAATTCGAACCCGCCGAATTGATGAGGCTCGTATATGCGGTCATCGAGATCAACGCGTGGAACCGTCTCGCGATCACGCTCGGGAGCCCTGAACCGGGAAGCTACAAGCGCTCGGATTCGTAGTGTCATTACCAAGACCATCGGACGTCACCCTTGTTGCGCGAGCGCGACCGAAGTGTGCGTGTGCGCGACCGCTCGGGAACCGTGCTGTGACGGGCGCCCGTTGATTGCGACTTTGAAGCAGCGCGTTGCGGGATTGCACTGAGCGACAGCGGAGTCACCACACCTGTTCCGGAACCGCGCCGTCAACCTTTGTGTGAGACGATTCCCGGTGTATCGTCGCTTCGCTCGGTCGACGCGCGAGTAATGCCCCGGACCCCGGCTTTCGCCCCACGAGGAAGGCGAAGGTGACGGCGATGGAAGCGTCTGAAGGGGATCGCCCGATCAAGGTGTTGGTCGTCGACGACGACGTCGCCTTCCTGCAGAGCACGGTCCGGATCCTGGCGAATGCCGGTTACGAGTGCCAAGGCGTCACCAACGGTCGCGACGCGCAGACGCGACTGAATGCGGAGTACGACATTGCGGCGGTCCTTTGCGACGTGCGGATGCCGGGCGAGTCGGGCCTCGACCTGGTGGCGACGATCGCCGCCGACTTTCCCGGTATCGCAGTCGTGATGGCGACGGGCGTGGACGATCCGGCGACGGCGGCACTGGCTCTCGACGCGGGCGTCTACGGCTACCTGATCAAGCCGTTCAGCGCCAACGAGATCGTCATCACGCTCGCGGGCGCGCTTCGCCGCCGCGAGCTGGAGGCGGCGCGTCGCATTCAGCTCAACGAGCTCGAACAGAGCGTCACGCGGCTGCGGACATTGCGCAGGGTGCTCAACGCCATCGAGCACGTGGAACCGGGTTCGGCCGGCCTCGACGAGTCGAAGTTGATCGACCAGATCGCGCGGGCCGCGTCGGCGCGCGCCGACAAGAGCGGCGCGCACATCCAACGTATGAGCCGCTACGCGAGGTCGCTGGCCGAAGCAGTCGGATATCGCGAGTTGTCGGGTGACCAATTTCGGTTGGCCAGCGCGCTGCACGACGTTGGCAAGGTCGGCGTGTCCGACACGATCCTCCTGAAGACGACAACCCTGACCCCCGGTGAGTGGTTGGCGATGCAGCGTCACTCCCAGGTCGGCTACCAACTCCTCGCGGGCTCGACATCGGTGCTGCTCGAGGTCGCCGCCCGGATCGCGCTCGGCCATCACGAATGGTGGGACGGCGGCGGCTTTCCCCGCGGACAGCGCGGCGAAGAGATTCCGTTGGAAGCGCGCATCGCGGCGGTGGCCGACGTTTTCGACTCACTCACGAGCAAGCGCGTCTACCGGGCCCCGGTTTCCGTGGATGCCGCGATCGACCAGATGCGCGAGGGGCGCGGTCGTCAGTTCGAACCGCGCATCTTCGATGCGTTCGTCGCCTCCCTCGACGAGATCGAAGCGATCAGGCTCGCGCATCCCGATCGCGACGACGAGAGTCGCATCCGGGTGCTCATCGTCGATCCCGACGAGACGTTCGTGGTCCGCACTGCCGGACTGTTGGACGCCGACCCGACCATCGATGTCGTGGGCCGCGCCGCGACGGCCCGAGAGTCGGAGAAGGCCGCGCTCTCGTGCGAGCCCGACGTCGTGCTGATGGACTTCGAGTTGCCCGATCGCGAGGGCGCGAAGGCCATCGACGGCATCATGACGCTCGTTCCGCGGGCCAAGGTCGTGATGTTCACCGGACACGAGGATCAACCCGCCCTCGTCGCGGCCATCGGGGCCGGATGCGCCGGATTCGTCGCGAAGACGCATACGGCGGACGAGCTCGTGGACGCGATCCGTTCTGCGTACGACGGGGAAGCGCCCGCCGCGATCGCCGACCTGCCGTCGCTCCTCGCCCAGCTCCGACCTACGAGCCGCGGCCTCGGTTCCGACCTCCGGCCGCGTGAGCTGGAAGTGCTGCGCCTCATGGCGGGCGGACTACCGAACAAGGCGTTGGCCCGGCAACTGCACCTGAGTCTCAACACCGTGCGGAACCACGTATCGCACATCCTCTACAAGCTCGGCGCCCACTCGAAGCTGGAAGCCGTCGCGACGGCCGCTCGCGAGGGCCTGATCGGCGTCGGCGGCGCCCCGGCCGGGCCCGTCGAGAGCAGATAGACGCGAACGCGTCATCTCCTTTCCGGCCTCGACCGTCGACGTTCTAGGCAAGGCCGGAGCGAGGCGGTGCTCCAGAGCACCTGCCCGCTCCGGCACGCCAGGAGGACGCCATGAATGTCGCACGCCACAGCAAGGCGGTCGCAGTCGCGGTTGTGATGCTCGCACTCGGAACCGTGGCGTCCGCCGTCGGCCAAGCGCGCGCGTTCGGCGACGATGTCACGGCATTCTCCGCTCGGCTGACGTCGGCGACCACGGTCGCGCAGCAGGGGGCGGGCACGGGATACTGGCTCGTCTCGGCCGACGGCCGGGTCTACCCGTTCGGCACGGCTCGCTCGTACGGATCGCTGGCCGGCCGTCGCCTCAAGGCCCCGATCACCGGCATCGTCGGCACCGCTGACGGCCGCGGTTATTGGCTCGTCGCGAGAGACGGCGGCGTCTTCGCGTTCGGGTCCGCGACATTCGCGGGCTCGTTGGCGACGCTGTCGCTGACCGCGGGAATGGTCGGGATCGCGTCGAGCGGCGGGGGAGCGGGCGCGGGCGCCACCGGCGCGACGGGCGCGACCGGCGCGACCGGTCAGGTCGGTCCTTCGGGTTCTCGGGGTCCGTCGGGCAGCAACGGTTTGGCAGGTGCTATCGGTGCGTCGGGGACTAACGGTTTGCCCGGGAGTAACGGTTCGGCGGGTGCGATTGGTCCGTCGGGGAGCAATGGTTTGCCCGGGAGTAACGGTTCGGACGGTGCTATCGGTGCGTCGGGGAGTAATGGTTTGCCGGGTGCTATCGGTGCGTCGGGGAGTAATGGTTTGCCCGGGAGCAACGGTTTGCCCGGGAGTAACGGTTCGGCGGGTGCTACCGGTCCGTCGGGAAGCAACGGTGCGGCCGGCGGCGTCGGTCCCTCGGGTGGCGTCGGTCCCGCCGGTGGTACGGGTCTGACCGGTGACACGGGTCCCGCGGGCCCGACCGGACCGCAAGGACCCGCCTCGGTCGCCCGCTACGCGTACCTGTACAACCTCACCGCGCAGACGGTTGCCATCGAAGGCGATGTCCTGTTCGACAGCAACGGGCCGATGTCGGGATTCACGCACGCAGCGTCGGCGACGGCGATCGTGGCCAACGTCACGGGCTTGTACCGAGTCATCTTCTCGGCATCCACGACCGAACCGAGCCAGTTCGCGTTGACCCTCAACGGTCTCGCGCTGCCGCAGGGAACCTACGGATCGGGCGCCGGGACCCAACAGGACAACGGCTACCTCCTTCTGAGCCTCAGTGCCGGCGACACCCTGACGCTGCGGAACCATTCGGCGGCCGCCGCGGTCACGCTGGCCAGCTCCGTCGGCGGAACCCAGGCGAATATCAACGCGGCGATGCTCGTCGAGAAGATCGGTTGACATGGCGCTGATCCAGGTGGCTTCGGAGCCGGTGGAGCTGACGCTCTCCGGTGAGGTGCGCAAGGCTCTGCACCGCAACGGTGTGCCGGTGGCGCTGCTCCCGCTCGACCTGAGCGAAGCCGTCGTCATGGCCAACCCGGCGCGTGCGCGCCTCGTCCTGCACGACCTGCTCGAGCTCGGCGTCAAGCCTCGGACGGCGGGACGCGGCCACAATGATGTCGATGCTCGAGGTCGTGCTCGTTGAGCCGCAGATCGCGACGAACACCGGAAACATCATCCGGCTGTGCGCGAACGTCGGCGCGCGCCTCCATCTGGTGGGAGCCCTCGGCTTCTCGCTCGACGACGCGGCGTTGCGCCGCGGTGGTCTCGACTATCACGAGCTCACCGACACGCAGGTGTGGGACACGTGGGACGCGTGCCGGGCCGCTCTCGGAGAAGAGCGCCGTTGGTTCGCGACGACGACGCGCGCTCCGCGTCTCCGCTACGACGAGGTCGATTATCAGGCCGGCGATGTCGTGGTGTTCGGCTGCGAGGCGACCGGGCTCGGCGAGAAACTGCTCGGCGGCTTCCCGACCGAGCGGCGCCTGCACATCCCGATGCGTCCCGCGAACCGGAGCCTGAATCTCGCGAACGCGGTGAGCATCGTGGCATACGAAGCCTGGCGCCAGCACGGGTTCGTCGATGCCGCGACGGGGACTTTCGAGGAATCTCTGCGCCCGCGCCGCGAGTAGTACTCACGACGGCGCCGCGATCTGCGCGTGGCCGACGAGGAGCCCGCTACCGCCTCAGTCGAGCTCGGGGAGGTCGATCGGCTCCGGACGGGGATGACACGCACCGCACGCGAGGGCGTCGTCGACCACGAGGGCCCGGACGGGCGACGTCCGCTCGAGGAGTTCGAGGATGTACGGCCGAGTTTGGGCGTGGTTCTCGCACACGGCGCGCCCGCAGAAGCGACAGATGCCCACCGCGGTTCGCCTGCAGGTCCAACACTCCATCGGGGTTTCCCTTGGTTGACGCCGTGCGGAGACGTTACGCGCGCGCGAACACGATCGGCGCAGTGGCGGCGTGTTGGGTGCGACCGAGAGCGTCGGCGACGAGCTCCGCGAATGCGTGCCGATCGAGCCGAAAGATCCGGGCGGGAGTCGTCGCGCGCACGGTTGCGGTACGGGGACCGTCGTTGAGCAACGCGATCTCGCCGAAGTAGTCGCCCGGACCGAGCGTGCGTAGATACGTGTCGTCAGCGAAGATATCGACGCGCCCGGAACCGATCGCGTAGAACGCGTCGCCCGGCTCTCCCTGACGAATGAGCGATTCGCCGGGCGCGACGCGCAGCCAGGCCCCACGCGCTCGCAGCGCACTCAGTTGGGGGAGGGTCAGGTGCGCGAAAGGCGGGAGCGCTTGCAGCTCGCCGAGTTCGTGCACCGTGGGCTCCAGCGCGCGCACGTGGATACGGTCGGCCAGCAGCCGGTCGAACGTGCCCTTGTCGACGGCGAACAGCTCGGCGCGCGTGATGGCGCGCACGCTCGCGTTGCGGCGCGCGCCCGTCGCGACTCCCAGCTCACCGAACGCATCTCCCGGCCCGAGTTTGGCGATCGAGTGTTCTCCGCGAGCACCGGGATGGCGCTCGACGACCTCGACCGTTCCCGCGCGGACGACATACATGGCGTCGGCATGGTCGCCCTGGTTGACGATCGTCGTCTGCTCGGACACGCCCACGAGTCGCACCCGTGCCGCGAGATCGTCGAGCACGTCGACCGGCAGATCGTCGAAGAGTGGTGACTCATCGAGGAGGCGGGCCGCCTCCGTGCGCCAACCGCGCTGCGCGCGGAAACGGATGCGGTTCCCAACGGCGCGGAGCACGCGAACACGACCGACGAGCACCGACACGATTCCGCTGAACAGCGGTCCCGCGACGAAGGTGGCGAGGACGATGAGGAGGACGATCCCGAAGAGTCCGCCGTGGGTCATGCGCGTGATGATCGGGCCGAAGGTGTCGCGCCAGAAGACGGCCGACGAGAGCAGCGCGAAAACGGTGAAGATGGTGCCCAGGGTGCCGTAGACCAGGATCCCGATCTCGGGACGCGTGAGGCGCTCGCGCCGACCGAGCTTGCGCCACATGTCGCGGCGGAGGAACGCGATGGAGCGAGGTCGAAGGTCGGGTAGGCGCAACGCGTCGGAGAGCGCCCAATAACCGTCGAGCTCGAGAAACGGGACGAGGTTCAAGAACAGCACGAAGTAGTTGAGCGTCACAAAGCTGTAGAGCACGGCGGCCAACGCGCCCCTCGGCCAGGCCCACAACGCGATCGCGGCGGCGCCCGTGACTATCGCCTCGAAGTAGGGGCCCGCGAGCGACTGCGCGATGCGGTGGCCGCGTTTGAGCATGAGTACGTCGGAACTGTCGATGAAGAACGACGGGCTCCCAAAGTAAAGGCGAAAGCCTGCGCCCCTGACCCGGCGCCCACGATGGATCAGGTAGGCGGCATGGCCGAGCTCGTGCACAAACACGAGCAGCAGGTTGAGCGCGAGGAGGATGACGAACGCGCTCCCGACCGCCTTCGAATCCAAGGTGCGCGTGTGACCGCGCGCCGAGAGGAAGGCGGCCACGCCCCCGCCGGCGACGACGAGCCCCGCGATCATCGCGATTCTCGAGAACATGTGGCGCAGGCCGTGCGTGTGCAGCCACCGCGTCATCGCCTCCGCGCCTTTCCACTCGATGGTCGGGCTCCTGGCGAATCGTCCGAGCCGCGCGATCGGGCTGCGCGCCCGCGTTGCGCGCGCCAACGCCGCGGGCACGTCGACATAGCGATCGGTGAGAAAGCCGCCGGCGTGGAGCAGGCGCACGAGGTTCGTGACGGTGGCGACATCGAGGTTGCCGGTGCGTTGCAGGCGCTCGACGCAGACCTCGCCGACGGTTCGGGTGCCGTCCATCAGCGGGAGAAGCGCGGCTTCGTCCGGCTCCAACCGGTAGTAGGTCAGGTCGCGCCCGTTCGCGGCGATGACGTAATCGCGGCCGCCGCGGGCGTCGAAGTACGCCGTGTCGACCCACGGGCCGACCCGGGGACGCACGCGCGACGGGTCGAGCCGCTCGTCGACGACGTCCCAGATGCTCCGCCCCGGCGCCCGCATGCGAACATTCTGGCCGAGGCTCGGATGCGAAATGCGAGTCGAATGAGCTTTACGCCGCTGACGGAATGCACGGGCGCGCGCCTGGGTTGACGGACTCATGAACCCAGGCCACACCGTCACCATCACGCCGCCCGATGCGGATGCGCCGCTACATGTGGTGGTGAAGGTCGACGGCCGGACCATCGCCGATTCGCATCGTCCGGTCGTCCTCGAAGAGACCGGGTTGCCCACTCGCTACTACTTGCCGCGCGAGGACGTACGCATGGAGCTGCTGCGGACGACAAGCTTCAAGACCGAGTGCCCGTTCAAGGGTCAAGCGTCGTACTGGACCCTCGAGCTCGGCGACGCGGTGCACGACGGCATCGTGTGGAGCTACGAGCACCCGATTCCTGCAGCGATCGGTGTGGCCGGGATGCTCTGCTTCTATAACGACCGGGTCGAGCTCACCGTCGAGAGCTGACGCCCTCGGAATCGCGCGCGAATCGCTCGGCATCGCGCGCGTGTACCGGATCGTCGGTCGGCCATGGCCAACCCCCGAACTCGGTCGCGCGGTAGTCGGCAAAGGCCTGCTCGATGCCCGCCTGGTCGTTCATCACGAACGGACCGTGTTGCACCACGGGTTCACCGATCGGCCGTCCTTGCAGGACGAGTGCCTGCGCTCCGTCCGGTCCGGCCGTGACCTCGACCGGATCGTCGACGCGGAGCCGCGCTCCCGTCGGCGACTCGATGTCGTGCTCGCCGATGCGCACCGAGCCTTCGAAGACGTAGAGCACACGCGCGGTTGCGGGTCCGGCGGCCGGGGGCAGGTTCCACTGCGCGCCGGGCGCCATCTCGATATGCCAGATCGCGAGATCGGATTCCGGGCGGGATGCCCACGAATCGGGCGGAGGGGGCGGCGGCCGCAATCCGGCGAGCTCGCCCGCGATCACGGTGACCTGCGTCGCGCGACCGTTGCCGTCGGCCGCGACGAGGCGGGGGAGATCGTCGTCCCACAACATCGTGAAATACGGGTCGACCATCTTGTCGGCCGCGGGCAGGTTGAGCCAGATCTGGAAGAGTTCGAGCGGGTTCGGCTCTTCGCGCTCGACCAACGGGAACATCTCGCAATGCACGATGCCCTTACCGGCGGTCAACCACTGCACGTCGCCCCGACCGAAGCGGGCGGTCGCGCCGAGCGAGTCGGAGTGGTCGACCAGGCCGCGCCGCACGAAGGTGACGGTCTCGAACCCCCGGTGCGGATGTTGGGGGAAGCCTGGCACCGTCGAGCCGTGATACATGCGCCAGCCGTCGGCGCCGGTCAGGTCCATCCCGATCTCCCGACCGGCGAGCGAGGCGTTCGGACCCATGACCTCGTTACCCGCGGGGTAATCGTCGACGTGGTGCACGCAGAACAGGAACGGGTCGACGGTCGTCCACACGAACCCGAGCGGAGCTTCTTCGAGTACCGGATCGTCCATACCGCGAGGTTACGAAATCCCTACGGCCTCCGAGTTCCGAGTCGCTCAGGCGCCGCGGGCCCGGGTCAGCAGATCGAGCGCGCTGCGCAGGTAGTGGTTGCACCCGTCGATCGGGACCTTCACCGCGAACACGGCCGCGCCCGACTTCGCGAGCACCGACTGCAGGGCGTCGGCGTAGGCCGGGCAAACCGCGCCGGTCGGCGGCTGGTCGGGAACCGAGAGCGCGGCGATCAACGGCGCGAAGGCGGGTTGGCCGGCCGTGAGCGTGACGGTGGCGGTGCCGCCACCCGGGATGCCGATTGGGCAAAGTCGGATCGCTTCGGCAGAGTCGATCGGCTGCGGATTCCCGGTCGGTGCGACCGGCGTGGCCGGGCAGTCGAAACTCTGCACGCGGATCCCGCGCAGTCCGGGGGTCGCGTTGCCGGGACTCGATGTTGAAGTCGATGTCCCACTGGGCGCCGCGGCCGGCTGCCCGCTCGATCCGCAGGCGCCGAGCAACCCGATCAGCAGGGCCGCCGAGAGCAAACTCGCCAGGTGTCTCATGCTCGTCGGACGCCGGGGCAGGTGTCTGAGTTCCCAGCCGACGGGTGGGATCGGACCTGCGAGCGACTTTTCTGAAGTCCTAACTCGGGTCACAGCAGACTCACAACCCATATCCGCACCGTAAGGGCCTGAAGATTTGGACCGTATCGCTCGTCGATTTCCAAGGTCGTCCCGCATGAGCACCGCGGTGACACCGAGACCGGTCGCGCCGGCTGACCACGCCGCCCCTGTTGGATTCGGTCGGCGCGACCGGGCCTTGAGCCAGGCGCAGCGACTCGCGTACGCGCTCGTTGTCGGCGCGCTGGTGACGGTTGGCTTGTGGATCCGCCACGGCGAGCTCGCAAGCGCGACCGGCCCCGGCGGGCTCGCGACCGCGCTCGGCCAACTCACGGCATTGCTCGGGACCTACGCGGTGCTCATCGAGTTGCTCTTGATGTCGCGGATTCCGTGGCTCGAGCGCGCGGTCGGGCTCGACGGGCTCGCGGTGTGGCACCGCTGGAACGGGTTCGCGGTGGTGTGGCTCCTCGGCGGCCATGTAGTGCTCACGACGCTCGGCTACGCGCAGTCGGGCCGCGTCTCTATCTGGGCCCAGACGCGCGACTTCTTGTCGCACTACCCCGACGTCCTCATGGCATGGATCGGCTTCGCGCTGTTCCTCGCGGTCGCGGGCACGTCCGTGCGCGTCGCACGCCGCGCGATCGCGAGGCACGAGTGGTATTTCGTGCACCTCTACGCGTATCTCGCGGTCGCGCTCACCTTCGCTCATCAGCTCGCGGTCGGCACGGACTTCAGCAACGATCGCGCCGCCCGGGCCTGGTGGGTGTTGCTCTATCTGCTCACGGTCGGCGCGGTGCTGTGGTGGCGCGTGGTCGAACCCGGTCTCGTCAACCGTCGCCTCGGGCTCCGCGTGCACTCGGTCAAGCGGGAGGGGCCCGACGTCGTGTCGATCCACCTGCGTGGTCGCGACCTCTACCGGCTCGACGCGCAGCCCGGGCAATTCTTCTTGTTTCGCTTCCTCACCCGTACCGGTTGGTGGCAGGCCCACCCGTTCTCCCTCTCGGCCGCACCGTCGAGCAATCGCCTTCGCATCACGGTGAAGGACCTCGGCGACCACTCGCGCCGCCTGCAACGTGTCCGCCCCGGCACGCGGGTGATCGCCGAGGGCCCTTACGGCACGTTCACGGCCGACCGGCGCACGCGCCGCCGCGTCCTCCTGATCGCGGGAGGTATCGGCATCACGCCGCTGCGCGCCCTGCTCGACGGGTTCGGGCCGGACGACGACGTGGTGCTCCTCTACCGCGCCGCGACGCAGGACGAGGTCGTGTTCGCCGACGAGCTGCGCAAATTCGCGGCCACTCCGAACATACGCATCCACGTGATCGTCGGTACGGAGATCGGTGACGATCAGACCGACCTTCTCGGCCTTCCGTTGCTCAAGCGCGGCGTACCCGACGCCGCGACCCGAGATTGTTTCGTGTGCGGACCGCCCGCATTCCTCGACGCGGTGACCCGGCGCCTCGCGCTGCTCGGCGTCCCGCGTCGCCAGATCCACTTCGAACGCTTCGAGCTGTAGTCCTCCCGAGGAACAACCATGAACCGCGCCGTCCCCGTCGTCATCACCACGTTCATCGGCCTCGCCGCGCTCGCGAGCTTCAAGTCGTCGCCGGGGCTTCCGTCTCGGTCGGCGACCACGCACACTGTGAAGCCGTTGACGCCTGTGGCGACCGCGCCACCGACCACGCCGCCGACCAACCCGCCGTCGGGCTCGACCGGTACGGCGGCATCGGGCACGACGCCGCACACGACGCCGCCGGCGACGGCCGCGAACCAGGTCCGGACGTTCGACGGCGACCCCTTCGACAACCGGTACGGCACGGTGCAGGTGCGGGTGACGTTGCGCGGAACGCAGATCACGTCGGTGACCGCGCTGCAGATGCCGAGCGATCGGCAGCGCTCCGCCGAGATCAGTCAAGGGTCCGAACCGATACTCCAACAAGAGGCCCTGCAAGCGCAGAGCGCGACGATCGACGTCGTCAGCGGCGCGTCGTACACGAGCCAGAGCTACGCCGACTCGTTGCAGAGCGCGCTCGCCAAAGCGGGTCGGTAGCGCTCGTGTATCGCAGTGTGGAGCAGTGGGGAACCGTCATCGATCTCGACGTGCGCGATGCGATCGACGAGAGCGTGATCGACGCGTGCGAGAGGTGGTTCGTCCGGGTCGACGATCTGTTCAGCACCTGGCGTGACGACACCGAGATCATGCGGATCGCGTGCGGTGACCTCGACGTGGCCGACGCGAGCGCGGAGGTCAAGACGGTGCTCGACCTCTGCGATCGGATGCTCACCGAGTCGGGCGGTGCGTTCGACATCTCGTTCGGCGCGCGGGCCAAGGTGCCGCCCCGACCGGGCCTCGCGCCGCTCGATCCGTCGGGGCTCGTGAAGGGCTGGGCGGTCGCGCGCGCCGCCGATCTGTTGTGCAACGCCGGTGCGTCGAACTTCTGCGTCAACGCGGGCGGAGACGTCTTGACGGCCGGTCGCCCGGAACCCGACGCCGAAGGATGGCGGGTCGGCATCCAGCATCCGTGGGAGCGCCAGCGCGTCGCCGCCGTGCTGGTCGCATCGAACCTGGCCGTCGCGACCTCGGGTCGGTACGAGCGCGGTGACCACGTGATCGACCCCCGAACCGCGCTACCGGCCACGGGCCTCGCGTCGGTGACCGTCATCGGGCCCGATCTGGCGATCGCAGATGCATACGCGACCGCGGCGGTAGCCCTCGGCCCTACCGACGGCATGCTCTGGCTCGCGTCCCGACCGGGCTACGAGGGCATGGGCATCACCGACAGTCGAACCACGCTGTTCACCGCGGGGTTCGACGACTACCGGGTTTCCTGACCGGCCGTTCGCCGGCGGCCTTGGTCGGAACCTCCGCTCCTAAGCTCGGGGGATCTCTTTGAACGCAGAACCGCTTTGAACGCAGAACCAGTCGTGCGAGCCCGCCTCCTCCTCGTCGAGGACGAGGCGACCATCGCGGTGCCTCTCGTCGAGGGACTCGAGCGCGAGGGTTTCGACGTCACGACGGTGCGGACCGGTGGCGCGGCGCTGCGGGCCGCGGCGGGCGTCGATCTCGTGCTCCTCGATCTCGGGCTGCCCGACATCGACGGCGCCGACGTGTGCCGGACGCTCCGCCACGACTGCGATATCCCGATCATCGTTCTCACCGCGCGCGGCGACGAGCTCGATCGGGTCACGTTGCTCGAGCTGGGCGCCGACGACTACGTCGTCAAACCGTTCGGTTTCCGTGAGCTCGTCGCCCGCATCCGCGCGGTGCGGCGCCGGACCGATCGCTCGCAATCCGACTCGTGGGCGGTGCAGGACGTCGGCGCGTTGTGCATCGATCGCCGGGCGCGCCGCGTCACCGTCGACGACAACGAGATCGCGTTGACTCCGAAGGAGTTCGACCTCCTCGCCCGGCTCGCCGACGACGCGGGCACGGTCGTTCGTCGCGACCAGCTCATGCAAGAGGTGTGGGACGAGCATTGGTGGGGTCCGACCAAGACCCTCGACGTCCACGTTGCGTCTCTGCGCAAGAAACTCGGCGATCCCGGTTGCATCACGACGGTTCGCAGTGTCGGCTATCGCCTCGAAGCGCCCCGCTGACCTCACGCTATGACTCGTCGGCTCGTCGTTACCTATCTTGCGATCACGATCTTCGGCTTGGCCCTGCTCGCCATACCGCTCGGCGTGACGAACGCGCACCGCGAACGGGATCGATTGCTGTTCGATGCCGAACGCGACGCGAGCACGGTGTCGGCGATGGTCGAGGACTCGCTCGAAGCACACAGCGCGACCCCGACGAGCGCCATCGTCGCGTACGCACACAGAACCGGCGGAAACGCGATCGTCGTCGACTCGCACGGACGCGCGCTTGCCGACAGTGCGCATCCGGGGACTCGGCTCGATTACTCCCGGCGGCCCGAGGTGCAGCTCGCACTCAACGGTCGGCACACGACCGGCACCCGCGATGCGGGCGAAGACCAGCCCACCTCGGTCTATGCCGCGATCCCGGTTACGGCCGACGGGAAGGTCATCGGCGCGGTTCGGGTCACGTACGCGACCGCCACGCTCGACACGCGGGTTCGTGAGGTATGGATCCGACTCGGATTGTTGTGCCTCGCCGTGCTCGCGGTCGTTGCCGTCGCCGGGTTGATCCTCGCGCGCAGCATCACGCGCCCGATCCGGCACCTGCGTACGGTGACCGACGCCTTCGCGGTCGGCAACCTCTCGGCTCGAGCCGCGGTCGACGCCGGGCCGCCGGAGGTCCGCGAGCTCGGCGCCACCTTCAACCGCATGGCCGAACGCCTGACTCGCCTTCTCGACGAGCAGCAGCGATTCGTCGCCGACGCGTCGCACGAACTGCGGACGCCGCTCACCGCCCTCCGGCTCCGGCTCGAGAACCTCGCGAGTCACGTCGACGAACGCGATCGCGCCGCGCTCGACGCGGCCAGCTCCGAGGTGTCGCGTATGAGTCGGGTGATCGACGGACTCCTGTTGCTCGCTCATGACGAAGCGAACGCCACTCGTAGCCAACGGGTCGACGTCGCCGCGGTTGCGCGCGATCGGGTCGAGGTATGGCAGGACGCGGTGGCCGAGAAGGACGTCGCGCTGCTTGCCGAGCTCCCGAGCACCGCGCCTGCGTTCGCGCTCCCGGGAACAGTCGAACAGCTCGCCGACAATCTCATCGACAATGCGCTCGCGGCCTCACCCCCGGGTTCCCGCATCGTCGTGCGCGTCGACGCGTCGAACGGGAGCGTTTCGCTCCATGTCGTCGACCAAGGTCACGGGCTCGATCCGGCGAGTTACGAGCGGGCTTTCGATCGATTCTGGCGCGGACCCGACGCGTCGGCCGGAGGGTCCGGGCTCGGGCTCGCGATCGTCCGGCGGCTCGCGGAGTCTTCCGGTGGGACCGCGCACCTGAAGCCGGCTCCGGTCGGAGGCGTCGACGCGGTCGTCGTGCTCCCCGCTGCGGGCAACCCGTCGTAAACGCGCCGCGACCCGTAAACGGGTTCGTGGGAGGATGCGACCGGTTCTCGGGAGTTCGGACTTCCGAGGCGATCGCGCTGGGAGGCTGCCGTGTTCCGCACGAAGCGATCCGTACGTGTCGCCGCGATGGTTGCGCTCGCGGCATCGATGACCGGCGCCGCGCTCGCGTCGTCGACCTCGGTTGCCGCCGGCAAGGATCCGTCGGCCAGCGCCGGCTACTGGTTGTTCACGGGAAACGGTGGCGTGTTCAGCTACGGCACCGCGAACTTCGGTGCGCCCGCGTCCGATCCCGCGCGCTGTCCGGTCGCGCCTCTGTCCGGACGCGCCCCGCAGCCCAACGGAACCTGCTGGTCGATGGCGGCGACCCATGACGGCAACGGCTATTGGGTCATCAACTCGTTCACCGGTGCGATCTATCGCTTCGGCAACGCGGGCAACTTCGGCAGCCCGCACGCGAAGTTTGCGAACACGAGTCCGGAGTTCCTGCCGGTGATGCGCCAGATCGTGGCGAGTGCCGACTCGTTGGGTTACTGGGTGTACGAGGTCGGTGCGAGCGGCATGGGCACCGTCGACCGCTACGGCGATGCCGGGTTCTTCGGCGACACGACGTCGTACGTCAAGCAGCACCCGGGCGTGCAGCTCAACGGCCAGCCGGTCGGGATGGCAGCGACCCCCGACGGCAAGGGTTATTGGGAGGTCTACTCCGACGGGGGCGTGTTCGCGTTCGGCGCCGCACGATTCGCGGGATCTATGGCGAACCGTCCTCTCGCCGCGCCGATCGTCGCCATCGCCGCGTCGGCGACGGGGAACGGCTACCTGCTCGTCGCGTCCGACGGTGGGGTCTTCGCGTTCGGCGACGCGCGCTTCGCCGGGTCGAGGGCGGGCCTGCCGCACGAACCGATCGTCGACATCGCCCGCAACCCGGAGGGACCGGGCTACTGGCTCGTGAGCAACAACGGCGAGATCTTCACGTTCGGTGGTGCTCCGTTCCTCGGCACCTTGAGCACCTTCGGCGGGCGCGGGTACGTCTATGGCATGACCACCAAGCGCGGCTGACGCGCGCGGTGCGTCCCGGCTCGAGGGTGGGGTCCCCGGGATCTGGGTAGAGGTGGTTGTTGTGCACCGGATCGAGGCCACCCCGTTGTCGGAGACGGAGCTGGCCCGGATCGACGGCTATTGGCGGGCCGCGAACTATCTGACCGTGGGTCAGATCTACCTGCTCGGCAACGCGATGTTGCGCCGTCCTTTGTCGCTCTCCGACGTCAAGCCCCGGCTTCTGGGTCACTGGGGGACGAGCCCGGGACTCAATCTCTTGTATGCGCATCTGAGTCGCGTGATCGCGCGCGACGACCTCGACATGATCTACGTGATCGGTCCCGGTCACGGTGGGCCCGCCATCCTCGCGAACACGTGGCTCGAAGGGAGCTACACCGACACGTACTCCGCGATCACGCGCGACGAGGAGGGGATGGAGCGGCTCTTCCGGCAGTTCTCGTTCCCGGGGGGCGTGCCGAGCCACGTCGCACCCGAGACGCCGGGTTCCATCCACGAAGGTGGCGAGCTCGGTTACTCGATCGGCCACGCGTTCGGCGCCGCGCTCGACAATCCCGACCTGATCGTCGCGTGCGTAGTCGGCGACGGCGAGGCCGAGACGGGTCCGCTCGCGACGTCGTGGCACTCGAACAAGTTTCTCGACCCGGTCGGCGACGGCGCGGTGCTGCCGATCCTGCATCTCAACGGTTACAAGATCGCGAATCCCACGATCCTGGCGCGAATTCCGGAGGCCGAGCTCGCCGAGCTCATGCACGCGTACGGCTGGGAGCCGTACCTCGTCGCCGGCGACGACCCTGCGCTCGTGCACCAGCAGCTCGCCGGCACGATCGATCACGTGCTCGGCGAGATCCGAGCGATTCAACGGCGCGCGCGCGTCGACGGTGAACGCACGCGGCCGCGCTGGCCGATGATCGTGTTGCGAACACCGAAGGGGTGGACTGGCCCGAAGGTCGTCGACGGGCTTCCCGTGGAGGGAACGTGGCGCGCGCACCAGGTTCCGCTGTCGGAAGTGCGCGAGAAACCGGAACATCTTGCGCAGCTCGAAGCGTGGATGCGTTCCTACCGCATCGAAGAGCTGGTCGACGACCACGGGCGACCGAATCGGGAGATCGTCGACTGGCTGCCGACGGCGGCGCGGCGGATGGGAGCGAACCCGCACGCGAACGGAGGTCTCCTGACGCGCGAGCTCCGGCTGCCCGAGTTGCGCGACCACGCCGTCACCGTGACCGCGCCGGGCGCCGACAATGCGGAGTCGACCCGGGTGCTCGGCGGATACCTGCGCGACGTCTTCCGGCTCAATGCCGACACCCGCGACTTCCGCATGTTCGGACCCGATGAGACCGCGTCGAACCGGCTCGACACCGTGTACGAGGCGACGGCCAAGACGTGGAATGCCGAAGTGCTTCCCACCGACATCGCGCTCGCCACCGACGGCCGCGTGATGGAGATCTTGAGCGAGACGACCTGCCAGGGTTGGCTCGAGGGCTACCTGCTGACCGGACGCCATGGTCTGTTCTCGTGTTACGAGGCGTTCGTGCACATCGTCGACTCGATGTTCAACCAGCACGCGAAATGGCTCAAGGTCTCGCGCTCGTTGCCGTGGCGACGTCCGATCCCGTCGCTGAACTATCTCCTCACGTCGCACGTGTGGCGCCAGGACCACAATGGCTTCACCCATCAGGATCCCGGGTTCATCGACCACGTCGTGAACAAGAAGGCGGAGGTCGTACGCGTCTACCTCCCGCCCGACGCGAACACGTTGCTCTCGACCATCGACCACTGCCTGCGCAGTCGCGATTACGTGAACGTGGTCGTCGCGGGCAAGCAGCCCGAGCCCACGTGGTTGTCGCTCGAGGACGCCGAGTTGCACTGCACGCGCGGCATCGGCATGTGGGATTGGGCCTCGAACGACGACGGTGGCGAACCCGACGTGGTGATGGCGTGCGCGGGTGACGTGCCGACGCTGGAGACGCTCGCCGCGGTCACACTGCTGCGCGAGCATCTGCCGGAACTCCGCGTGCGGGTCGTCAACGTCGTCGACCTCATGCGGCTGCAACCCGACACCGAACATCCGCACGGACTCTCCGACCGCGACTTCGACGCGTTGTTCACCGTCGACAAGCCGGTCATCTTCGCGTATCACGGGTATCCCACGTTGATCCATCGCCTCACCTACCGGCGCGCCGGCGCGACGAATCTTCACGTGCGGGGTTACAAGGAGGAGGGCACCGTCACGACGCCGTTCGACATGCTCGTACTCAACGACATGGACCGCTTCCATCTCGTGATGGACGTGATCGACCGTGTGCCCGAGTTGAGCACGCGTGCGGCACACGTGCGTCAGCACATGGTCGACGAGCGCACCCGACATCAGCAGTACATCCGAGCATTCGGCGAGGACCTTCCCGAGGTGCAGAACTGGAAGTGGTCCGCGTACCCGTGAACCTGCTGGTCGTCAACGCCGGTTCCAGCTCACTCAAGCTCTCGGTTCTGGACGACGGCGATCGCGTCGTGAGCCGGCGCGATCTCGGAGATTGGGACGGCGATGCCGACGTAGTCGCCGACTTCGCCCGCGAAGTCGGGGCGGTCGACGCCGTCGCGCACCGCGTCGTGCACGGCGGCGAGAGGTATACGGGCGCGGTGACCGTCGACGACGAGGTCGTCCGCGAGCTCGGGCGGCTCGTGAGCCTGGCGCCGCTGCACCAACCTCGCGCGATCGCCGGCATCGAGGCCGCGCGGCGTGCGTTGCCGGATGTCACGCACGTCGCGTGCTTCGACACCGCGTTCCACGCGACGCTCGCGCCGGAGGCGTACGTATACGCGCTCCCGGCCCGCTGGCGCCGGAAGTGGCCGCTCCGGCGGTTCGGCTTTCACGGCCTCTCCCACGCGTACGCGTTCCGGCGTGTCGCGCAGCTCGCGGCCGTCGACCCCGACGATCTGCAAGTCGTGTCGTGCCATCTCGGTGCGGGCGCGTCGCTCTGCGCGGTCCGCGGCGGGCGTTCGGTCGACACGACGATGGGTTTCACGCCGCTCGAAGGACTCGTGATGGCCACCCGGGCCGGCAGCATCGATCCCGGACTGGTGCTCTGGCTGCAGCAGACCGGCGGCCTCACCGCGCGCGAGGTGGCCGACGGGCTGGAACGCGACAGTGGATTGAACGGCATCGCGGGCACCGGCGACATGCGCGAGATCCTCGAGCGGCGCGCTCGCGGCGATGCCGACGCGACCCTCGCGTTCGACGTATACGCCCATCGACTCCGGCGCGAGATCGGTGCGATGGCCGCCGCGCTCGATCGCGTCGACGCGTGCGTGTTCACGGGCGGGGTGGGCGAGCACGCACCGGAGGTTCGAGCCGCGTGCGGCATGCAGATCGACACCGATGCCAATGCGGCGACGACGAGTGACGGCGAGATCAGCGCGGCGGGCGGGCGCACGCGCACCTTCGTGGTCACCGCCGGGGAGGACCTCGAGATGGCGAACCAGGTTCGCTCGCGGAAGGTTTAGCGTGACCGGCGTGGCGGATTACCCGGCGCAATGGGAGAGCGATGTCGTGCTCGCCGACGGCGGGACGGCGCGGATACGCCCCTGTCGCCCCGAC
>DASYJT010000336.1:0-3003 GCA_035996165.1 Acidimicrobiia bacterium | reverse complement strand
ATGCGCGCCGCCGCGCTGTCGATCATCCCGAGCTCGACCGGCGCCGCCAAGGCGATCGGCCTCGTTCTGCCCGAGCTCAAGGGCAAGCTCGACGGCACCTCGATGCGCGTGCCCACGCCGACGGGTTCGATCACCGACCTCGTCGCGGTGTTGAGCAAGGACGCGAGCATCGACGCGATCAACGATGCGTTCCGCGCCGCGTCGGCGAGCGCGAGCTACCGGGGCGTGCTCGAGTACACCGACGAGCCGCTCGTGTCGGCCGACATCGTCCAGAACCCGTCGTCGTGCATCTTCTCCGCGCGCGACACGATGTCGATGGGCAAGATGGTCAAGGTGCTCGGCTGGTACGACAACGAGTGGGGCTACTCGAACCGCCTGGTCGACCTCGTCGAATTCGTCGGCTCCAAATAGTCGTCGCGGCGCGGGGAGCCGTCTCATGGTCGATCCGGTTCCGCAGCTCGAGGACCTCGAGCTGCGACGCGGCACGCGCGTGCTCCTGCGCGCCGATTTCAACGTGCCCATGCACGACGGGCGCATCGACGACGACCTGCGCATCACGTCCGCGATCCCGACGATCGAATACCTCCGGTCGCGCGGCGCCTCGGTCGTTTGTTGCTCGCATCTCGGGCGCCCCAAGGGCAACGTCGACCCGAAGTACTCGCTCGCGCCGGTCGCCGCGCGCCTGAGCGAGCTGCTCGGCACGAGCGTGGCGCTCTCGCCCGAGGTCGTCGGCTTCGAGTCGATGCACCGGGCGGAGAGCCTCGACCCGGGCGAGATCATGATGATCGAGAACCTCCGCTTCGACCCCGGTGAAGAAGCGAACGACCCGGCGTTCTCGGCCAATCTCACCGAGCTCGGCGACGTGTACGTCGACGACGCGTTCGGCGCCGCGCATCGTGCGCACGCATCGATCGTCGGGCCGCCCGTCGTCCTGCCCGCGGCCGCCGGCCGCCTCCTCGCACGCGAGGTCGAAGTGCTCGGCGGGCTCCTCGACCACCCGAAGCAGCCGTTCGTCGGGATCCTTGGCGGGGTGAAGGTCAGCGACAAGTTGGGCGTCATCGACGCGCTGCTCGAGCGGTGCGACAGGTTGCTCATCGGCGGCGCGATGGCCTTCACGTTCCTCGCGGCCGGGGGAGGGCGTGTCGGCGACTCGCTCGTGCAGGACGACCAGCTCGATCACTGCCGTGAGCTGTTGAAGGACGCGCGCATCGACGTCCCGACCGACGTCGTCGCGGCCGCCGAGATGACCGCCGACGCCCAGACCCGCCACGTCGGCGCCACCAACATCCCCGACGGTTTGAAGGGCCTCGACATCGGCCCCGAGACGGCCGGCCGTTACGCCGACACCATCGCGGGGGCGGCGACCGTGTTGTGGAACGGCCCGATGGGCGTGTTCGAGCTCGAGCCGTTCGCGGCCGGCACCCGCACCGTCGCCCAGGCCGTCGCCGACTGCCGCGGCTTCACGGTGATCGGCGGCGGCGACAGCGCGTCGGCCGCCAAGGTCTTCGGTGTGGCGGATCGCATCGACCACGTGTCCACCGGCGGTGGCGCCTCGCTCGAGTTGATCGAGCTCGGCGACCTTCCCGGACTGCAAGCCTTACGCAAGGGGTCCCGACGATGACCGATCGCAAGCCGATGATGGCCGGCAACTGGAAGATGCACCACACGCATCTCGAAGCGATCCAGGTGGTGCAGAAGCTCGGGTTCCGGCTCGAGTCGAAGGACTTCGACCGCGTCGACGTGGTGCTGTGCCCGGCGTTCACCGCGCTGCGTTCGGTGCAGACCACGATCGACGGCGACCGCCTCGCGATCGGTCTCGGCGCGCAGGACTGCCATTGGGAGACGCAGGGCGCGTACACGGGTGAGGTCAGCCCTCTGATGCTCGCCAAGCTCAACGTGAAGTACGTGATCGTCGGTCATTCGGAGCGGCGCGAGATGTTCGGCGACACCGACGAGGTGGTCGCCAAGAAGCTGCGGGCGGTCCTCGGCGCAGGGATGACGCCGATCATCTGCGTGGGGGAGACGCTCGAAGAGCGCGAGCAGGGCGTCACCGACCAGAAGGTGCAGGGTCAGATCGAGGCCGCGTTCCAGCGGCTCCCGGCCGACGACGCCGCCCGCTGCATCATCGCCTACGAACCGATCTGGGCCATCGGCACCGGCCGCACGGCGACGCCCGACGACGCGAACACCACGATCGGGGTCATCCGCCAGCACGTGCGGGTCGGGCTGGGCGACGCCCTGGCCGACGGGCTGCGAATCCTCTACGGCGGCAGCATGAAGCCCGGCAACGTGGCCGACCTCATGGCGATGCCGGAGATCGACGGCGGCCTGGTGGGCGGGGCCTCCCTCGACCCCGACGAGTTCGCCCGGATCGTCCAGTACTCGACCCACTGAAATCCGCCGGCTGAAATTCGCTTACACTCTCCGGGGTTCCGGAACGGTCGACCAGGAGACGTATCGGTGATTCTGAACGCGGTGCTCTTGGTGACACACCTAGCCGCCTCGATCGTCCTGATCGTCTTCATCCTCCTGCACGCCGGTCGCGGCGGCGGTCTGTCCGACATGTTCGGCGGCGCCGGCGGCGGCGCGATGGCCGGGTCGACGGTGGTGGAGAAGAACCTCGACCGGTTGACGGTCGTGGTCGCGCTCGTGTTCTCGTTCACGAGCGTCCTGTTGTCGATGCGCCTCGGCTGAACCCGGCGCCGACACAGCGTTTCCTTCCGCTTGTCACGCGGCGTGAGCAATTGCGCGCCTCCCGACTGCATGTCGCGATAATGCTGGGTTTCGTTATGCATTCGATGAGTGAATAACGAGACAAGCGGGCAGGTACACCGTATGTTCACCTCACCGGACACCGAAACCGGCCGTTGGGTGAGCGGAAACTGGAAACGAACGTTGACCGGGGAGGTCTCGTGAAGCAACCGCGCAAAGTTCTCGTGCGCACCGTCGCGCTCACTGCCGTTTTGGCAATGGTGCTCGCGGCGTGTGGTTCGAGCGCCAAGA
>DASYJT010000335.1:0-3432 GCA_035996165.1 Acidimicrobiia bacterium | reverse complement strand
GTTGCCGCCTGGGGACGGGCCGGGTCAAAATCCTGAAGTCCCAATGCTTCCGCCGCGTTCGCTAGATCAGTATGCTTGTGTTGCTCTGCGGGACAGTTTGACCGACTATCGCTGTCCTGTCAACGGGTACAGGAGGACTGGTTTGCTGGACGAAACGACACAAGAGACCCTACCGAGCGACGCGACACACGAGACGTTTCCGGGCGAAGTGAGCGCAAGCGCGACCGCGGCACGGAACGTCTCCCGGCTACGCAGCCAAAAGGGCTGGTCACTGGCGTACGCGGCGAAAGCCGCGAACATCGGCAAGTCGACGCTCGCCCAGCTGGAGTCGGGCACATCCAACCCGAGCCTTGAGACGCTGTGGGCCGTTGCACGCGCGTTCGGGGTGCCGATTGGCAGCCTGATCGGTTCCGTTCACGGCCTGAGCCGCCTCGTCACGCCTCGCGACCGCACGCGGCTGGAATCCTCGAGCCACGCATACCAAATACAGATGCTGCTCTCGCTCGGGCCGCTGCGAGGCATCGAGATTTCGCTCCTCGAGACCGAGCCAGGCCCGGCGAGGGTGTCGGAGCCACACCTACCCGGGTCAATAGAGCATGTCTACGTGATCGAGGGCGGGTTGCGTGTGTCGCCAGGGGACGGAAGCTCCTCCGACCTGAGCGTGGGCGACTTCTTCTCGTTCTCCGCCGAGGTCGCGCACAGTTACGAGGCGCTCTCGCCTGGCACGCGCGGTCTCGTCGTCATGCAGTACACCTAGGTGCTGGTTGATAGTGCCAGTTCCGGCGCGTTGCGCCCGTTGCGCCGGGCACTATCCGCCGGAACGGCGGCTATGGCCAGCGTGCTACGCCAGGCGCCGACCCGCGGCGAAGACCGCCTCGACCTCGAAGTCATCGCTCAGCAGCACCGCATCCGCGGCGTAGCCGACCGCTAGCAGGCCGAGATCGTGACCGCGTCCGATCGCCCGCGCTGGCGTCTCGGTCAGGGCCGTGACCGCCGCTTCGATGCTCACACCGACGTCCGTGACGGCACGGCGCAGGGCCTCATCGAGGGTCAGCGTCGATCCCGCGATCGACCCGCCCTCGGTGAGGCGCGCGACGCCGTCGGCGACCGTCACCTCGAGCGAACCGAGGATGTAGATCCCGTCGGATGCGCCCGTGGCGGCCATGGCGTCCGTAATGAGCGCAATGCGTCCCGGTGCGCCCGCGAAGGCCAACCGAACCACCTCTGGATGCACATGCACCCCGTCGTTGATGATCTCGAGAGTGACGCCCGCGGTGTGTGTTGCAGCCGCAACGGGCCCGGGCGCACGATGGTGGAGGCCGCGCATGCCGTTGAAGGCATGCGTCAGGATCGAGGCGCCGGCGTCGAAGGCCGCGAGCGCCGTTTCGTAGTCGGCGGCGCTGTGCCCGACAGCGACGACGACCCCGGCCTCGACGAAGGAGCGGATCGCCTCGGATGCGCCGGGCAGTTCGGGCGCAAGCGTCACCTGGCGGATGTAGCCGCGGCCGGCAGCCAGAATCCGGGCAACCGATTCCGCATCCGGCGACCGAAGCAAGGCTGGGTCGTGCGCGCCGCGGAACGTCTCGTCGAGGAACGGGCCTTCGAGATGCGCACCAAGGATGAGCGGATTCTCCTCGGCCGCTGCCGCGACGACGGCGATGCGCGCCTCGAGGTCGGCCTGGCTTGCCGTGACGAGTGAGAGCACAACGCGCGTGGAACCGTGCCGGTGATGCACGTCGAGCGCCGTGCGGATGGCATCCGCCCCCTCATCGAAGGCGGCGGTTCCCGCTCCGTGGCAGTGGAGATCGACGAAACCGGGCGTGAGCCAGCGACCGCCCGCATCCGTTACCCGCTCGGGTTCGACGCCGAGCGTTGTCCACTCGGAGCCGGTTCCGACGGCCGAGACAGCACCGTCCTCGAACGCAACCCACGCGTCGGGGCTGATCGCGCCGCCAGTGACAAGGCGGGCGGAATGGATGACTGCGCGCTCGCTCATCCGGCGGCGACAATCACTTCGATGTCGTTCTCCGCGAATGCGGCGATCTGCTCTGGCGTAATCCCCGCATCGGTGATGAGCGTGTGGAACAGCCCTTTGGTGCCGACGGTGGCGAAGTCGTTGCGTCCGATCTTGCTCGAGTCGGCCACGATCACGGCACGGGTCGCGCGCCTGGCCATGAGCGAGTTCACCGCGGCTTCGCGCTCGTCGTGCACGGTCGCGCCGAAGGTCGGGTCGATCCCGTTGACCCCGATGAACGCAATGTCCATCGTGATCTTCTCGAGGACGATGTCGCTATACGGACCGACCAGTTCGTACGAACGCGCGTGAACGACCCCGCCGGTGACGACCGTCTTGATCTGCGGTCGCATGACGAGCTGGGCAGCGATATTGATCGCATTGGTGACGACCGTGAGGCTGGACTCCGGGGACGCCTTCATGACGTCGGGTCTCGACCCCAGAACGGTGGCGATCGCGGTGCTCGTCGTGCCACCGCACAGCCCGATGACGGCGCCGAGCGGAACGAGGTCACTCGCCGCGAGCGCGATCTGGTGCTTCTGCGGGGCGTGCTGGTCGCGCTTGTATCTCAGAGGCAGGTCGTAGGCGACGGACTGGCCGATCGCGCCGCCACGCGTGCGCGTGAGCAACTGCTGGCTGGCCAGGTTGTCGAGGTCACGGCGCGCGGTCGCGGCCGACACGTCAAGCTTGGTGATGATGTCCTCGACGTCGAGTGTGCCCGTTTCGGCAAGCAGGTCAAGGACGGCGTTCAGTCGCTCGGCTCGCTTCATTGTTCCCCCATCTTTCTACGCCCCCTCGTCTCCGGAAATGGCGGCAAACATCTGGATGAGTCGGGCGGCCTCTCCCGTAACGGAAGCGCGGCCAACCGACACGTATTTGCGTGAATCGACGACGGTTGGATTCTCATCGAGGTACCGGCGGATCGCCGTCGTGAAGAAACCGTTCAGGTGGGTCGAAACGTTGATCTTGGTCATCCCGGCGCGGATCGCGCCGACGAGGAGCTCGTCGGGGACGCCGGATGACCCGTGCAGCACGAGCGGAACATCCAGTGCCGCGTGCAGTCGGGCGATGAGTTCGAGGTCAAGCGCCGCGGAGCGCTCGGTCATCGCGTGTGAGGATCCGACGGCGACCGCGAGGGCATCGACCCCTGTCGCCGTGACAAACGAGACAGCCTCGTCCGGATCCGTGCGCACTCCTGGCGCGTGCGCGCCGTCCTTGCCGCCGACCTTGCCCAGCTCCGCCTCGACGAAGACGCCGCGATCGTGCGCGTATTCTGTGACGCGAGCGGTGATGGCCACGTTCTGGTCGTAGTCGAGGTGAGCTCCGTCGTACATGACCGAACCGAACCCGAGGTCGACAGCCTGATACGCAAGTGCCTCGTCTTCGGCGTGGTCGAGGTGCACCGCAACCGGCACGGA
>DASYJT010000334.1:0-12702 GCA_035996165.1 Acidimicrobiia bacterium | reverse complement strand
TGGAACTGCCAGCGCGCGATCAGTGCGGCGATGATCGCCAGCGCGAAGTTGGTGGTCGGACCCGCGAGTGAGACCAGCAGCATGTCGCGCCGACCACCGCGCAACCGGGCCGGGTTCACGGGCACCGGCTTCGCCCAGCCGATCACCGGGACGTGCGTCAGCGCGCCGAGCACCGGCAGGAAGATCGAACCGAACGGGTCGACGTGTGGGATCGGATTGAGCGTCAGCCGGCCCGCGCGCTTTGCCGTGTCGTCGCCCAGGAGGTTCGCGACGAAACCGTGACTGATCTCGTGGAGGATGATCGCCACGATCAGCCCGGCGAGGAAGATGACGGTGAGCTTGTCGACGTGCACGAAGTCGCTACGTCAGCGGCGTTTGGATGCGCACGACATGCACAGTCGTGCCGCGGGCATTGCCTCGAGGCGATCTTCGGCGATGTCGTCGCCGCACGATTCGCACTGTCCGTACGTGCCCGCCTCGAGCTTGCCGAGCGCGGCGTCGACCTCGAGCAGCGTCTCGCGCAGCGATCCCGACAACGCGTCGACCTCGCCCCGTTCGGCGGTGACCTGACCGGAGTCGGCGAAGCCGTCGTCGTACGAGCCGCGGTCGACCCCGAGGGCTCGCAGCTCGCCGCTCACCCGCTCGTGCTCGGCGGTCAGCTGGGCGCGCCGGTTCGCATTCTTCGTCTCGGCCATGGCGGAAGACTACCCCCGGAATTAGGCCCGTTACCTGGTCGCCTTCGCTTTTCGGGGGCGCGCGGTGGTGCTGTGCGCGCGGGGATGCGCGGCGTCGTACGCGGCCCGCAACCGCTCGGGAGACACCTTCGTGTACACCTGCGTCGTCGAGATGCTGGCGTGGCCGAGCAACTCCTGCACGACTCTCAAGTCGGCGCCGTGGTCGAGCATGTGGGTCGCGCACGAGTGCCGGAGGACGTGGGGCGACAGCTGCGAGTCGAGCCCGACCCGCTCACCGGCTCGGCGGACGATCGCCCAGCACGACTGCCGGGAGAGGCGCCCGCCCCGCGCGTTGAGCACGACCGCGTCGCCGTCGCGAACCGAGCGGCGGGATCGGGCCCGGCGCAGCGCGAGGCGACCGTCGCGGAGGTAAGCCTCCAGCGCCACCCGGGCACCGCTGCCCACCGGCACGATCCGTTCCTTCGAGCCCTTCCCGAGAACTCGCATCACGCCGTCTTCGAGATCGATGTCGTCGAGGTCGAGACCGACCGCCTCGCTGATACGGATGCCGGTGCCGTAGAGGAGCTCGAGCAGCGCCCGGTCGCGCTGCGCCAACGGGTCGTCGCCGGTGACGGCCCGAAGGAGCCGATCGACCTCGTCCTCGTCGAGCGCCTTCGGGATGCCCGCCGGTACGGGCGGCGCGCCCACTTCCTGACTCGGGTCGTGCTCGACGAAACCCTCGCGCGCGCAGAACCGGTGGAACGACCGGACGGATACGACGGCGCGTGCGACCGACGACGCCGCGAGTACGCGCCGGCCGTCGTCGTCCTGCAGCGTCTCGAGGTGGCGCACGTACGCGTGGACGACGTCCTCGGCGATCCGGCCCGGGTCGGTCTCGCCCCGGGCCCGCAAGAACGCGGCGTAGCGCCGCAGGTCGCGGCGATACGCGGCCAGCGAGTTCACGGCGAGACCCCGCTCGACGACGAGCCAGTCGTCGTGCTCGGCGAGCAGCTTCGCCAGTTCGTCCATCAGCGCGCGGCCGTCACGACGCTCGCGTCGTGACCACCGACGTCACGTCCCGAGCGCGGGGGCGGTCTCGGAGATGGGGAGCCGGGGCAGGCGACCTTCCGCGCGTTCGAGCGCCGACTGCACGAAGGCGGCGAACAACGGGTGCGGCCGGTTCGGACGGCTCTTGAACTCCGGGTGCGCCTGGGTGGCCACGAAGAACGGGTGGATCGACTTGGGCAGCTCGATGAACTCCACCAAGAGATCATCGGGCGAGGTCCCCGACAGCACCATCCCGTGCTCTTCGAGCACCTGGCGGTAGCGGTTGTTCAACTCGTAGCGGTGGCGATGGCGCTCGTACACGACCTCTTCGCCGTAGATCTCGCGCACGACGCTGCCCGGCAGGAGCTTCGCCGGGTAGGCGCCGAGCCGCATCGTGCCGCCCATGTCGACGACGGCCTTCTGCTCGTCCATCAGGTCGATGACCGCATGCGGCGAGCTCGGGTCGAACTCCGAGCTGTTCGCGTTCTCGAGCCCGCACACGTCGCGGGCGAATTCGATGACCGCGCAGTGCAGGCCGAGGCACAGGCCGAGGAACGGGATGTCGTTGCGGCGCGCGTACCCCGCCGCCTCGATCTTGCCCGGGATGCCGCGCATGCCGAACCCGCCGGGAACGACGATGCCGTCGAGGTCGTGCAGCCGCCCTTCGGCGAGCAGGCCTTCGGCGTCGTCGGCCGCGATCCAGTCGATGAGCACGTTCGCGCCACACGCGTACCCGCCGTGTTTCAACGCCTCGACCACCGAGAGGTACGCGTCGGGGAGGTTGATGTACTTGCCGACCAGCCCGATCCGCACGTCGTCCTGCGCGGCGCGCACGCGGTTGACGAGCGTGGTCCACTCGGTGAGGTCGGCCTCGTGCTGATCGAGGTGCAGCACCTTGCACACGTAGTCGTCGAGTCCCTCGTCGTGCAGCACGAGCGGGATCTCGTAGAGGATGTCGGCGTCGACCGCCGTGACGATGCCGGCCTCCGGCACGTCGCACAGCTGGGAGATCTTCTCCTTCAGCCGCTTCGAGATCGGCCGGTCGCTGCGGCAGACGATCGCGTCGGGCTGGATGCCGCGCCCTCGCAGCTCGGTGACCGAGTGCTGGGTGGGCTTGGTCTTCTGCTCCCCCGACGGACCGATGTAGGGGACGAGCGTGACGTGTACGTAAAAGACGTTCTCGCGCCCGACGTCTTTGCGGAACTGCCGGATCGCTTCGAGGAACGGAAGGATCTCGATGTCGCCGACCGTGCCACCGACCTCCGTGATCACGACGTCGACGTCGTCGCTCGCGAGCGCGAGGATCCGTTGCTTGATCTCGTTGGTGATGTGCGGGATGACCTGCACCGTCTCACCGAGGTACTCGCCTTTGCGTTCCTTGGCGAGCACCGACTGGTAGATCGAACCCGTCGTGGCGTTGGAGCGGCGCGTGAGCGGAACGTCGACGAAGCGCTCGTAGTGCCCGAGGTCGAGATCCGTCTCGCCCTTGTCGTCGGTGACGAACACCTCTCCGTGCTGGAAGGGGTTCATCGTGCCCGGATCGACGTTGATGTACGGATCCAGCTTCTGCATCGTGACCCGCAGGCCCCGACTCTTCAGCAGTCGCCCGAGCGACGACGCCGTGAGCCCCTTACCGAGGCTCGATGCAACTCCACCGGTCACGAAGACGTGCTTGGCCAACGCACATGCCCCTTCGGAAGACGCCCGACACCGCCATGGCGACGGTAGCACCCACCTGCGCCATTTTCGGTGATCGGCGAAACGCCGTCTCCGGCGCGCGAGAACCCAGTGTTCGTCACGCTCCGCGGCCGAGCTCGTCGATCCGCCGCAGCATCCCGACCCGTTGAATGACGGCGCTGAACGACACCAATTCACTCGCAAGGGTGAAGGCGATCAGTACTGCGAGTACGACGATCCGGGTCGTCGGACTGCACTCGAGCACGACCCCGAGTCCGAGCACCGCGCCGATCACGTTCGACCCCGTGTCGCCGAGCATCAGTCGTTCGTGCAGGTCGTCACCGAGCAGTCCGGCGAAGGCGCCGATCGCAGGAGCGATCGCGACCCCGACGGAGTCGGCGCGCGCGATCAGCGCGAGCGGAATCCACGCGAGTAGCCCGACCTTGATCGCGCGACCGGGCGCGCGATCGAAGAGATTCGTCAGATTCGCGGCGAGCGCCACCAACACTGCGTCCGCGAGCATCTGCGCGCCCGACACCCGTGTCCGCTCGACACTGACGAGCACGATTGCGACTGCTCCCCCGCCGATCATCTTGACGGCGCCCGTCGTGACCCGCCCGTGCGCGAGCGCACGGAGATGACCGCGAAAACCTTCGTAGGCCTGCGTGCCCGCGAGGTCGTCGACGAGGCCGAGCAACCCGAACCCGACCGCGGCGAGCACCACCAACAGCCGGGCGGAGTCGCCGGGCGCGTCACCTATCCCGAAGGCGCCGAAGAAGGAGCGACCCGCCTCGACGAACACGACGGTGAGGACCGCGAGCACACCGATCGCGGTCGGCACGGTGCGGCCCCGGTGGTTCGCTCGTTCGAGAAACGGCGTCCGCAACAGATCGTGCGCGGCGCCGACGAGGAGCCGAAGCGTGAGCAGGCCCACGACGAATCCCAGCAGCACGCTCATGCGGGACCCTCCTTCACGCCGAGCCACCGATCACGAGGGCAGTGGAGGGATCGGCTCACTGGCGCCCTGCCCGTAGCCGTAGTGACCAATGGTCCCGCCCGCGATCTGGTCGAGCGCGATCACCGCGGTGAGGGGGCCCTGGGGCAGCTCGGCGTCGTCGAAAGTGGTGACCAACTTCGCGAGCGGCGGCGCGCCTCGAACGGGTTCCAGCGCGGAGCCCCGCTTCGACGCGGTCGAGATCCCGCCCTTGTCGTCGTACACCTCGCCTACGACGGTCGGCGCCTGGACGGCGAGCGCCGACTGCACCAGGTCGACCATCGTGTCGGTCCCCGAGAGATGACTGTCGGTACCGGTCAGCACGAGGAGGCGCGCGGCGCGGCTGGGGAAGGCCGCGAGATCGGCGCGTTTGCCGTCGGTGAAGTCGAGGAAGCCGGCCGAGCGCAGCGGTTCCACGACGTCACGCCTCCGCCTGGTACGCGTCGTGTCCGGTGCCGCCAGCCGGCCCGCGAGTACGCGCAGCGCCGCCAGACGCGATGCGGCCACGTTCCCCGTCACCCGCGTCGCGGTCTGCAACGCCGCGAGGTCCTTCGGCGAGTCGAGGCGCCACTTGTCGTTGAGCCAGAGCACGCCGGGAACATCGGCGCCCGCGGCGCGCACCGACGCGAGAACCGCGCTGACGGCGCTCCCCGCGATCCCCTTCTCCGCGAGGATCACGATCGGCACCGCGGTGAGGCGGCTCTGTGCCGAGTACGCCGACGAACGGCGCACGAAATCGTTGAGCTTCGCGACCTGGTCCTGCAGCTTGCTGTTCTCACTTTTCAGCTGATTCGACTCGTGGGAGACGCTGCTGATCTCGCGATCGAGCCGGTCGACGATCACCTGATCGACGACCGTGGAGCCGACGAGGATGCCGAGACCCATCGCCAAGAAGACGGCGATGAGCGACACCAGGTGGAACCGGAAGTTGATCATCGTCAGAACCAGCCGCGCACTCGCGACCACGTGTCGTCGAACATCAGGCGGAAGCCGTCGAGAAAGACGCGCAGGGAGTGCGACGCGTACACCATCGCGACCATCGCCACGAGCGCCGACACCACGAGCAACACCATGTCGCGGTGACGCACGCGTCCTTGGTAGAGGCGGCTGACCCCCTTGGCATCGACGAGCATCGGGCCGAGTCGCAGTCGCGTGAGAAATGTCGACGCCATCCCCCGCCGGCCCTTGTCGAGGAACTCCACCATCGTCGCGTGGGTTCCGACCGCGACGACCAGATCGGCGCCGGCCTCGTACGCGAGCAACAGCGCCGCATCCTCACTCGTACCTTCGGTGACGAACCTCGTGAAGGCAACGCCCGCCGCCTCGAGCCGTTCGAGTCCGGGCGCCCGCCCGTCGGGGTGCACGTGGTGCACGAGCTCGGCGCCGCAGTGCAATGCCACGGGCGAGAGCGAGTCGAAGTCGCCGATGATCACATCGGGGGTACGGCCGTCGTCGATGAGCGCGTCGGCGCCGCCGTCGACGGCGATGAGCACCGGCCGGTACTCGCGGATGTAGGCCCGCAGCGCGCGCAGGTCGCTCTTGTAGTCGAGCCCGCGCACGACCACGAGCGCCTGGCGACCTCGGATCTTGGTCTTCAGCGGCGGCAGCTCGAGCGGCTCGAAGCTCTGCTCCGCTTCCTTGTCGATGTACTCGAGTGTGTTGCGAGCGAACGAGCGCAGCTCGGTTCCGATCCGCAAGCGCGCGTCGTCCATCCGCTGCTCGACCTCGGCCGCAGTGAGCACCTCGCCGGCCGCGATCTTCTCGCCGTTGCGCCAGAGCGCGTCGTCGTGGATCTCGACGACGTCGCCGTCGTGCACGTCGTGCATGACCGAGTCGCCCACGGAATCGAGGAGCGGCACCCGCGCCGCGACGACCCGTTCCGGGCCGCCGTTCGGGTAGCGGCCCGAGATCGAATGGTCGGCGTTCACGATCGCGGCGACGCCGGCGGCCAGCAGGCTCTCCGCCGCAATCCGGTCGAGGTCGCGATGGTCGATGACCGCGATATCGCCCCGGCCCACGCGCTTGGCGAGATCCTTCGTACGCCGACCCACGCGCGCGATGCCGACCACGTGCGGGGTCGACGCGTGCCGGCGCGATCGGTGGGGCAGGAGCTTCATGCGGAACCGTTCCCGGCGCGGGCCGCGACGCGGAGCTCGCCCGAGCGCGTCACCAACTCGCGCGCGTGGCGCCGCGCGTGCGCAGACCCACCCACCCCCGCGAGCATCCGCGAGATCTCGTTGACGCGGGCGTCGTCGAGCAGCAGCGCCGCGCCGGCAACCGTCCTCCCCTTGATCTCGTCCTTGGCCACGAGCACGTGCGCATCCGCGAACGCTGCGACCTGCGGGAGGTGGGTAACGCACAGCACCTGGTGATGCCCGCCGAGCGTTGCGAGCGCACGGCCGACCGCGGCCCCGGCTTCGCCCCCAATCCCGGCGTCGACCTCGTCGAACACGAGCGTCGGCGGCGCCTCCGACAAAACGAGCCGCAGCGCGAGCATCGAGCGCGACAGCTCGCCGCCCGACGCCGCCTTGGCGAGCGGACGCGCCGGTTCGCCCGGATTCGGCGCCAACAGGAACGTGACGTCGTCGGCGCCGTCGTCGGTGATCTCGCTCGCGTCGACCGCGGCCGACTCGATCTGGATCGTGAAGGTCGCCGCCGGCAGCGCCAGATCACGCAGGTGCAGCGTGACCGCGTCGGCGAGACGCGGCGACGCGGCGCGACGCGCCTTCGAGAGGGCGCGCGCCGCGCGCTCGACGTCGGCCAACGCGTCGCGGCGAGACGATTCGAGCAGCGCGGCGCGGGCGTCGTGCTGTTCGAGGTCGGCGAGCCGTTGGCGGGTTTCCCCGACGTAGGAGACGACGTCAGCGAGTGTGGGTCCGTACTTGCGCTTCAGTTCGGCCAGGCGCGCGCGACGCGTCTGGACCTCCTGCAGGCGTTCGGGGTCGGCCACGATCGATTCCTCGGTCGTCCGCACATCGTGCGCCGCCTCTTGTATGTCGGCCTGGAGTAGCCGCAGGCGTTCGGCGAGCGCGGCGAACGGAGCGCGCCCCGCCAACGCGGCGACGGCGGCACCGAGCGCGTCTTCCCCGCCACCTTCGAGCTCGCGGTATGCCGTCGACAACGCTTCGCGGTGCGCCTCGGCGTCGGCGAGCAGCTCCGCTTGCGCGAGGAGGCGGTCGTCCTCGCCGGCGTCGGCGATACCGGCCGCGTCGATCTCCTCCACCTGGTAACGGAGGAGGTCGACCTCGCGCGCTCGTGCGCGTTCGTCGCCCCCGAGCCCGGCGAGCTCGTCGGCCAAGGCGCGCACGGTGGTCCGGGCGGTGCGCAACGCCGCAAGCGCGGACGCCGCTTTCGGACCCACGAACGTGTCGAGGAGCGCCCGCTGCTCCGCCGGCGCGAGCAGCGACTGGTGCGTGTGTTGACCGTGCAGGTCGACGAGGCGCCGCCCGCATTCTGCGAGCTCCGACACCGTCGCCAGGCGACCGTTCACGTAGCCGCGCGATCTGCCGTCGGCCGGAATGACGCGGGCGAGCACGATCTCGTCGTCGCCGTCGTCGAAGCGGCCCTCGACGCGTGCTTCGGCGGCCCCCTCGCGCACCAGTTGCGGATCGGCGCGCCCGCCGGTCAACAGGTCGAGCGCGTCGACGATCAGGGTCTTCCCCGCGCCCGTCTCGCCGGTGATGACCGTGAGTCCCGCGCCGAGCGTCACTTGCAATTCGGCGATGATCCCCAGGTTCTCGACGCGCAGTTCGGAGAGCATCCGGGGTTACCTGTCCGGGAGCGAGAACTTGGTCTTCAGGATTTGGTGGAAGTCGCGCGGCCGGACACTGACGAGGCGCAACGGTTCCGGTGCGACTCGGCACCGAACGCGGTCGCCCGAGCCCAACTCGCCGAGCTCGCGACCGTCGATCGTGAGCGCCACGTTGCGGCCCTGGCTCACGACGAACGCGACCTCCTCGAGCTCCGACATGACGAGGGAGCGGTCGAACAACATGTGCGGCGAGATCGGCGTGAGGACGAGGCACCGCAGGTCGGGCGAAACGATCGGACCGCCCGCCGAGAACGAGTACGCGGTGCTGCCCGTCGGTGTGGCCACGATGAGCCCGTCGGCCGCGTACGAGGTGAACGCGGAGCCGTTGATCGACACGTCGAGGTAGATGAGGTGACCCGACCGCAGCTTCTCGACCACGGCTTCGTTCAATGCGTAGAAGCTGCCGCGCACGGCGTCGGTCGACTCGACGTCGACCGCGAGCATCATGCGCTCCGACACCTTGAAGTCGCCCGCGAGGAGACGGGGCAGCCATTCCTCGAGCTCGTCGGGCTCGAGCTCGCTCAGGTAACCGAGCAAACCCACGTTGACGCCGAGGATCGGCACTGGCTCCGGGTACACGAGCTGTACCGCGTACAACATCGTCCCGTCGCCTCCGAGGGAGATCACGAGATCGAGGTCGGGCGCGAACGTCTCGGATTCGGTCGAGTACGCGTCGAGCCCGGCCGCGGGCGCGAGGAGGGCCGGCACCCGCACTTCCGCGCCGTGGTCGACCAACCAGTCCGCGCACCGGTGCGCGAGGTCGTGGGCGAGGGGACGGTCGAGGTGGGGCACGAGGCCGACGCGGCGCGGCAAACCGTCGGACGTCATTCGGTGTCCTGGGTCCGGCGAACCGCATCGTCGAGCGCGTCGGCGGGAACGGTCGCGTGGCCGCGTCGCGCGTGGACGAGAAACTCCACGTTGCCGTCGGCGCCGCGCAACGGCGACGGCACCACCGCGGTGACACCCAGCCCGGCCTCGTCGAGCCCGGCGACGACTTCGTGCAGCACCGCCGCGTGCACTTCGGGGTCGCGCACGATGCCGCGGCGGCCGAGACGCTGGCGACCCGCTTCGTACTGCGGCTTCACGAGCAGGACGAAGTCGGCGGTGTCGGTCGTGAGCGCGAGCAGACTCGGCGCGACGGTGCGCAACGAGACGAACGAGAGATCGGCGACGCAGAGGTCGGGGCGCGGATCGAGCGCACCCGGCTCCACGAGGCGAACGTTGGTGCGTTCCATCACCGACACGCGCGGGTCCTGACGCAACGACCACGCGAGCTGCGACCGCCCGACGTCGATCGCGTACACGTGCGCGGCCCCGCGCTGGAGTAGGCAGTCGGTGAAGCCCCCCGTCGACGCGCCGACGTCGACTGCGTAGCGCCCGTCGACGCCGACCGAGAACGCGTCGAGACCGGCGGCCAGCTTGTGACCGCCACGCGAGACGTAGGTGGGGCCGTCGGCCGCGAGCAGCGCGATCGCCTCTCCCCCGTCGACCTGACGGGCCGCGGTAGAGGCCGGCGCGCCGCCGACGAGCACGCGGCCCGCGTCGATGGCCTCCACGGCCCGCGTCCGGCTCGGCACGAGCCCGCGCCGGACGAGCTCGACGTCGAGCCGGCGCCGCACGCGGCCGTCAGCCTGCCTTCGACGCCCGCTTGGGCGCCGCCTTCTTGGCCGGTTTCTTGGCCGCCGGCTTCTTCGCCGCCGCCCTTTTCGCCGGAGCGGACTTCTTCGCCTCGCGGTTCGCGCGCGTCATCCGGCGCTCGAGCGCGTTGAGGTCGGCACGCGTCGCCAGGCCCAGTGCTCCGAGCTGGCGCTGCACCTCGGTCTGCACGACCTTGCGCAGATCCTCGCTCCGGCGTCGACTGAGGTCGATCACCTCGTCCACGGCGGCGCCCATCTGGTCGCGGGCGAGATGACCCTGGGCGACGAGATCGGAGACGATCGCCCGCGCCTGCGAGCGGCGCATCTCGGTGAAGTGCATGCCGGTCTCGAGCGCTCGTTTCCAGTCGGGGCTCGGCGGCATCGTGGGGATCTTGGGCGCCATGTTCGGGGCCTCTCCAAGCAGGGCGCGCGAGGGCGCACAACGGTCGGTCGAACCCGAAGCCTACGGCCTGGGACCTGGATCGGAGCGCGAGAACCGGCCTCGAGCCGTCGTAGGGTCCGGTCGTGATCCCGATCCGAGACGAGAACCCGACGGCTCGGAGGGCTGTCGTCACCGTCCTTCTCATCGTCGTCAACCTGGGGATCTACTTCGGGATCCAGCTCCCGAAGCACGACGCCAACGCCACCGCGCGGTTCGACTACCGCTGGGCGGCGGTCCCCTGCGAGATCCATACGGGCCGGCCGATCCAGCTGGTTCCCGAGGGCTCCACCCCGGCCGCCACCCAGCAGTGCGCGGTACCGGCGTCGGGGATCACCGCCGTCGAACGCCCCTTCCCGCACAAGAACGTGTGGCTCGCCGTCATCTTCTCGATGTTCCTCCATGCGTCGATCCTGCACGTGCTCGGGAACATGCTCTTCCTCTGGATCTTCGGGAACAACGTCGAGGACCAACTCGGCCCGATCGGCTTTCTTGCGCTCTATCTGGTCGGCGGCGTCGTGGCCTCGTTCGTACATGTGCTCGGCAACCTCGACTCGACCTCACCCTTCCTCGGCGCGTCCGGTGCCATCGCCGTCGTCATGGGCGCGTACATCGTGTGGTTCCCGCGCGCTCGGGTGCTGACGCTCGTCCCCATCGTGCTGATCTTCTGGCCCGTACGCCTGCCCGCGATCGTCGTGCTCGGGCTCTGGTTCGTGCTGCAGATCTTCACGCAGTCGTCGAGCGGCATCGCCACGCTGGCACACATAGGCGGGTTCGTCTTCGGCATGCTCGTCGCGTTCGTGCTCGCGGCTACGGCCGGATATCCGCGCCAACGGCGGGCGCCGCGGCTCGACGTCTAGCGCGGGGCGGGCGCGAACGCGGCGACGAGCATCGGCGCGAGCTCGCCCAGGTCGCGCGCGACGAACTCGGGCGGCGGATCCGGAATCTTCTCCTCACCCGGCATGCCCACGACGCCCGATAGCACCAACGCGAACGGCACGCCGAGCGCGGCGGCGAACGCGCCGTCGGTCGACGGACGATCGCCGATCATGACGACCGGGTTGCGGAAGCGGGCGCGTACGAGGGCGGCCATCGCCGGTTCCGGCTTTCCCGCGACCTCCTCCCGGCGACCGCCCGCGGTCCGGACCGCCGCGACCAGCGAGCCCGCGCCCGGGAGCAGACCCGTCGAGCCGGGATAGGTGGGGTCGAGGTTGGTGGCGACGAACCGCGCGCCCGACCGCACGCCGTCCGCAGCCCGGCGCAGCCGTTCGAAGTCGAAGTCGCGGTGCCACCCGACCACGACCGCGTCGGCCGGGACTTCCGCCACGACCTCGAAGCCGCACGCTTCGAGCGCCTCGACAACGCCGGGACCCGCGCAGGCGAGAACCCGGCTGCCGGGCGGAGTCGAGTGCGCGAGCAACGCCGCCGCGGCCTGTGCGCTCGACACGACGTCGTCGACGTCGGCTTCGACTCCGGACGCGGCGAGGCGCGCGACGTTGTCGCGCACCCGCCCATTCGAGTTGTTGGTCAGGAACACGACGCGCAGACCGGCGTCGCGCAACCGCGCGATACCGGCGGCCGCACCCTCGATCGGGACCTCGCCGCGCCACACAACGCCGTCGAGGTCGCAACACACGACCGGACGGTCGGCGCCGCCCGCGTCGGTCACGTCGGGTCGGACTCCGGCTCGGCGTCGATGACCTGCGCGAGCGCCGCCTGATAGTCGGCATTGTCGGGACGCATGACCGTGGCGAGCCGCAGGTGGCCCCGGGCCCTCGCCCGGTCGCCCGCCTTCAACCGGCAGAGGCCCACGCCGTATTGCGCGTAGTCGTTCACCGGCTCGATGTCGAGCGTGGCCATGAACTCCTGCTCCGCCGCGGAGAACCGACCGGTCCGGAAGTACGCGCGCGCCAGCGCCTCGCGCACCGAGCTCTTGGCCGGCTCGAGGTCGCGCGCGTGCTCGAGCGCGATCACGGCCGCGTGCGCGTTGCCGTCGGTGAGGAGACGCATTCCCTCGGAAAAAGCGGTGTATGCGTCGAAGTGGCCTGATGCTGACATGGGATCGCCTCCTTGGCGGTTCTCGGGGTTGCCTGTGGTACAACCGAATCGCATTCCCGAGCACCCCGGAACCGGAGCACGACGTGGCCGACTTCTCACCCTTTGCCGGCATCCGGTACGCCGGAATTCGGTATCCGGGCCCGTCCGCCGAGCTCGCCGCGCTCGTCGCTCCACCCTACGACGTCATCGACGACGACCAACGCGCGTCGCTGGAGGCCGCTGACGAGCACAATGCGGTGCGTCTGATCCTCCCGCAGGACCTTGCGACCGCTGGTGACCGCTACGAACGGGCGGCGCGCACGTTCGACGCATGGGAGGCCGGAGGAGTGCTGGCGCGCGACACCGAGCCGCGCCTGTACGCCTAC
>DASYJT010000333.1:0-12500 GCA_035996165.1 Acidimicrobiia bacterium | reverse complement strand
GCAGGAGATCGTCCGGCCGTCGCCGCCGAGCCGAACGGGCGCGGGCGTCTCTGCGCTGCAGTCGTCGTACGCGACCGGGCAGCGGGGATGGAACGAGCACCCCGGCGGCGGGTCGACAGGGCTCGCGGGATCGCCCGACAGCGGCACGCGCACCGTCTCCGGTCCGGGCACGGAGGCGAGCAGGCTGCGCGTGTACGGGTGCACCGGCGCCGAGCAGATCTCCTCGGCCGGGCCGAACTCGACGATGCGACCCAGATACATCACCGCGATCCGGTCGGCCACCACGCGGGCCGCCGACAAGTCGTGAGTGACGAACAACACCGACATGCCGAGCTCGCGTCGCAGCCGGCCGATGAGGTTCAGCGCGGTTGCCGCGAGCGACACGTCGAGCGCGCTCGTCGGCTCGTCGCACAACAGCAACGACGGCGGCACGATGATCGCCCGCGCGATCGCCGCGCGCTGGCGTTGCCCGCCCGACAATTGACCGGGCTTCGCCTTGGCGACCTCGGCGGGCAGACCCACGAGTGTGAGTGCTTCGGCCACCCGATCGCGGCGAGCGTGGCGGCCGATGTTCTGGTCGTGCAGGCGTTCACCGACGAGCTCGCCGATCGTCATCCACGGTGTGAGCGACGCTCCCGCGTCCTGGAACACGATCTGCGGCCGGGTACCTTCGCCGACGATCACGTCACCGCCGTCGTGCTGCAACAGTCCCGCCACGACGCGCAGGAGGGTCGACTTCCCGCAGCCCGACTCGCCGACGAGCGCGACCGACCCGCCGCGCACGACTTCGAGGTCGACGCCGCGCAGGGCTTGGAGTTTGTTCCGCCGGCGAGCGCCCCGCAGGGTGAACGACTTCGTGACGCCCTTGACGACGAGCGCGGGATCGGAGGGACTGCCGTAGTCGGCGAGGGTCGTCTCCTGCCGCGGCCAGTCGGGCGCGGCGACGGTCATCGCGAGGCGGCGACTTTCACCGAGTTGGACGCACGCGGCGATGCCGTCGTGCGTGCCCGCCGGTCGTAGCGCGGGCACCGCGGCAACGCAACGGTCCTCGGCGAGCGCGCAACGCGGTGCGAACGCGCAACCCGGGGGAAGCGCGCGCGGATCGGGCGGTTCGCCGGGCAGCGTGGGGAGTTGATGTTCACGGTCGGTCCGGAGCGTGAGCCTCGACTCGAGCAGCCCGACGGTGTACGGGTGGGCCGGACGCTTCAGGACCGATTCGGATGCGCCGAACTCGGCGATCCGACCGCCGTACATGACCGCGATGTGGTCGGCGAGTTGTGATGCAACCCCGAGATCGTGGGTCACGAACACGAACGCGCAGTGCAGTTCGTTCGCCAGCTCGCGCAACAGTTCGAGGATCTGTGCCTGCACGGTGACATCGAGTGCCGTCGTGGGCTCGTCGGCGATGACGAGCTGCGGATTCCCTGCGATTGCGAGCGCGATCATCACGCGCTGACGCAAGCCGCCCGACAGCTCGTGCGGGTATTGCGCGTACCGCCGCGCCGGCTCGGGGATGCCGACCGCATCGAGGAGCCGCAGCGCCTCCTGCTTCGAACCGGCGGCTTCCACGACTTGCTTGCCGACGCGCATCGTCGGGTTGAGCGAAGTCATCGGGTCCTGGAACACGGCGCCGAGGTGGCGCCGGCGCACGATGCGGCGCTCCTCTGCGGTCGCCGACACCATGTCGACGCCGCAGACGAGCGCACTCCCGCTGACCAGGGGGGCCGGGTCGCGGGGCAACAACCCGAGCAAGCTCAATCCCAGGACGCTCTTTCCACTTCCGGATTCGCCGACGACTCCGACGATCTCGCCCGGCATGACATCGAAGGACACACCGCGCACCGCGTGCAGGTCGCGACCGCCGCGCCGGAACGTGACATCGAGGTCGCGCACCGACACGACGGGTGTCGTCTCGGCTGCGAGATCGATGTCGACGGAGCCGTCCGCGCCGGCTGCGACCACGGTCATCCCTCCTTCAAGTCCTTGAGTCGGATCGTGTAAGCCGTCGGCAGTTGGTGCACGAAGCCGGTGAGTCCCTTGCGGGCCACGACGATCTCGCGGTTGTCGGCGAGGGTGATGAAGCAGCCGGATGCCGCGAGGAGGTCGCCGGCCTGGCCGTAGTCCTTGGCGACCTCAGCCGTGGTGGTCGCCTTCAGGCCGTTGTCCATGGCTGCGTCGGCCTGCGGGTCGGAGCACTTCAGATAGTTGATGGCTCCCGCCCCGTTCATGAAGATCCGGACCCACGTGTCGGGATGCATCGCGTCGGGGTTGAACGTCCAGAGCAGGAGATCGGGCGCCTTCTCGGGGTGGTTCGGGAGGTCGAACACCTCGGCAATCGGCAGCCCGCGCACCTTCACGCTGAATCCGGCGGCCTGCAACTTCGCCGCGAGCAGCTCCGCGAGCCTCGGCAGCGTTCCGCCTTCGTCCTGCGAGTAGGCGAAGTCGATGTTCTTGTCCGACGCCGGCAGCGACTTGGCGAGGTTGGTCAGCACCGACGTGTCGTAGGTGCTCGTGTCCTTCGCCAGATCGGGCGCCAGCTCCGCCACCGGGTACATCTGCGTGGAGACATTCGCCTGGGTCTTGTAGACCTCCTTGACGATCGCCGCCTTGTCGAAGAAGGTGCGCAACGCCTTGGCCAGCGCCCGGTTCTTGAACGGACCCTTGTGCGGATTCGTCGCCAGGACCGTCTTCAACGCCACCGGGAAGTCGAGCACCTGGAACTTCGGATTCGTCCGGAACGACTCGCTGTCGGCGATCGGCAGGCCGTGGATCATCATGTCGATCTCACCGCTCTCTAGCTTCAGCCGTTGCTGGGTGATGTCGGGGATGATCGCGATCTCGACCTTTTCGAAGTACGGCTTCGGCGTACCCCAGTAGCCGTCGAAGCGCGTCAGCTCGTAGCCGACGTCGGTCGTGAACTTGGTGATCGTGTACGGGCCGGTTCCCGCGTCGTGATCCTTCAGGTAGTTCTGCGCGAAGTCCTTGCCCGCGTGCGCGGCGAGAATCGCCGGGCTTACGCCCTTCGGGCCGTACGGCGCCGCGAGATAGTCGAGGAACGCGCTCACGGGGTTCTTCAGCTTCACGACGAACGTGACGGGGTCGGGCGCCGCCGTCGACTTGACGTCGGCGAGCATGTACGCCGGCGCGCTGTTGACGTCGGTGCGACGCTTGAAGTCGACGACCCACGCGGCTGCGTTCGCGGCGGTGCCGTCGTGGAACTTCACGCCGGGATGCAGCTTGAACGTGTACGTCATGCCGTCGGGCGAGACCGTCCAGCTGTCGGCGAGCGCACCCTCGATCGCCGCCGAGTCGGGCTTGTAGCGGACGAGGCCCTCGTACACCGACGTGGTGACCTCGTTGCCCTCGACCTCATAGAAGATGTCGGGGTCGGGAACCTGCATGTTCGCGTTGAACGCGAGCTTCAGGACCCGGGAACCGACCGGGAGGGTGCTCGCCGTTCCGCCGCCCCCGCCGGAGCCCGTAGAGCTCGGCGAGCTCGAGCCTCCGCACGCGCCAAGCGCGATGGCCCCGACCGCGATACCGGCGATCAGTCGTCGAGAACGGAAGCGAGTCACGAGGTCTCCTGTTTGTGGATGGCGTCTTGTGGAAGTGGTCATGCGGCTCAATGCAGCACCGAGCCGCCGTTGTTGCAGATGATCTGACCGGTCACGTACGCACCGGCCGGACTCACGAGGAACGCGACGAGCGCGCCCGTGTCGTCGGGCGTGCAGAACCGCCCGAGCGGGATGTTGGCGAGATACGCGTCGCGGACGTCGTCGGCCGGATCGCCGGTGATCGAGACCTCGCTGCGGCGCTCCGCGAACACCATGTCGGTCTCGGTGGTGCCCGGACCCACCGCGTTCACACTGATGCCGTGCGGTCCGAGCTCGATCGCGGCCGCCTGCGTGAGCCCGACGACCGCGCACTTGCTCGCCGCGTACGGGCCGAGGTAGCGAAACGTGAGCACCGCGGCTTCGGACGCGACGTTCACGATGCGGCCGGGCGTGTTCTCCGCGAGCATCGTGCGGGCCGCGGCCTGCACGCCGTGAAACGTGCCCATGTAGTTGACGGCGAGCATGCGTTCCATGTCGGCGACGCTGGTGTCGACGACCGGCCCGAGCACCGAGACGCCGGCGTTGTTGACCCACGCCTCGAGCGTGCCGAGCTCGCACGCGGCCTCGGCCAGTCGCTCCGACGTGGCGGGATCGGTGACGTCGCCGCCGACCACGACGGCCCGGGCGCCCGCGTCGGCGACCGCGTCGGCGGTCTCCTTCGCGGCGCCCTCGTTGCTGGAGTAGTTCACGACGACGTCCCAGCCGTCGCGCGCGAGCGCGATGGCGATACCCCGACCGATGCCCTTGCTCGCGCCGGTGACAACCGCGCTGCGGCCGGATTCGGTACTCATGCGACTTGCTCCTCTACGAGCCAGCGGAACGGCGCGAGGTGACGCGCGTCGAGATCGAGCAGACGTTCGGGATGCCATTGGATGCCGAGCGCCGCTTCGCCTTCGACGGCTTCGATCACGCCGTCGTCGCTCCACGCCGTCGCACGCAGGTCGTTGCCCGGTTCCCGAACTGCTTGATGATGGATCGAGTTCACTTTCACCGTCCCCGCGAGGGCGACCTCCGCCGCGGTGCCCGGATCGGCCAGAACCTCGTGTACCGGTTCGTACTGGCGGCTCTCCTCCCAGTGGTGGTCGAAGCCCGCGTCCGGAAGGTGTTGGTGCAGCGATCCGCCCGACGCGACCGCCATGATCTGGATACCTCGGCAGATGCCGAGCACGCGCATGCCGCGCGCCCGCGCCGCGTGGAACGCGTCGATCTCCAACACGTCTCGGACGGGATCGACGTCGTAGACCTCGGGGGCGACCGTGCGGTCGTAGCGGGTCGGGTCGACGTCGCCGCCGCCGGTCAGCAAGATGCCGTCGGCCTGCTCGATCACTTCCATCATCCGGTCGTGCGCGCCCCCACCCGCGATCGCGGGCAACACGAGCGGCAGGCCGCCCGCGGCCGCGACCGCGTCGATATAGCCGCGGTGCACGGAGTAACGATGAGTGGGTTCGCGACCGATGATCACGGCGATGATCGGCGCGCTGGTGCGGAGCGTCGTCATCAGAATGCGAGCAAGTAGCGCTCGCGCTCCCAGTCGGTCACCTGCGCGTGGTACTCGTCCCACTCCGCATGCTTCATCGCGCTGTACGCGGACACGAACTGCGCGGGGAACACCGACGACGTCAGCGGATCGGCGTCGAACGCGTCGATCGCTTCGAGCAGGTTGCGCGGGAGACGCCGAGCACCGGCCGGCGGCGAGTTCCAGTCGTAGGTGATGTCGTCGATCGGCTCACCCGGGTCGAGGCCCTCGCGGATGCCCTCCATGCCCGCGGCGAGCATGAACGCCGCCGCGAGATACGTGTTCGCGGCGGAGTCGACCCCGCGGTTCTCGACGGCAGGACGGTTGCGCGGCAGTCGGAGCATGCAGGAGCGGTTGTTGTCGCCGTACGCGGCGAACACCGGTGCCCACGAGACCGTGCCGTCGGCGAGGCGCGGTTGCAGGCGCTTGTACGAGTTGACCGTGGGCGTCGCGATCGCGGCGATGGCGGCGGCGTGGCGCATGATGCCGGCGACGAACGAGTAGGCGAGCTTGCTCCAACCCTTGCCGCGATCGTCGTCGGCGTCGCGGAACAGGTTCGCCTCCGTCGCGACGTCGGCGATGCTCATGTTGAAGTGGTGACCCGAACCCCAGCCGGTCGTGTACGGCTTGGGCATGAACGTCGCGACGAGCCCGGCTTCCTTGGCGGCCTGCTTCACCATCAACCGGAAGAACGTGATCTTGTCGGCCATCTCGAGCGCGGGCGCGTAGTCGAAGTCGAACTCGTACTGCCCGTCGCCGCCCTCGCTGTCGAAGCTGAACAGTCCGTAGCCCGACTCGGTGAGGTAGCGCGACATCGGCTCGAGGAAAGGCATCGCGTCGAGCTCGGCCTCGACGTCGTACGCCTGGGTCGGCTTCAGCGTGGCGCTGCGCGCCATCGGGACGAGATAGCCGTCGGAGCGTTCGAGCGATTCCGGCTTGAACACGTACAGCTCGGGCTCGACGCCGAGGTTCATCATGTATCCGAGCTCGGCGGCCTTGTCGAGCTGGCGCTTCAGAATCGAGCGCGTGCAGTGCGCGAACGGCTCCCGACCCCCGAAGCTGAGGTCGGCCGCCATCCACACGAAGCGCGTGTCCCAGGGCATGACACGCAAGGTCGCGAGGTCGGGTACCGCGACGCATTCGTCTTCGTTCGGCGTCATCTGCCCGAGGTCGCCCATGCCGCGCGGCGTGTACCGCTCGGAACCCGCGAGCAGGTTGGGGAGGTGGTCGATCGGGACGACCTTCGACTTCGCCCGGCCCGTGATGTCGATGAACGTCCCGACCGCGAACCGCACGCCGTCGGCGGCCAGCTCCGACGCCAACTGGATGTGTGCGGGGTCGATCGTCTTGACGGTGTCCATGAACGGTGCTCCTGGTGTCTGCTTGCGGGCTGGTTGGCTGCGGTCAGTGGAGGTGCGAGGGATACGGGCCGAGGGCCGGGATCGGTGCCGCACCGAGTGGAGGTTTTTCGACGCGCCCGCGCTCGACCCGGTCCGCGATCGCTGCGACCGCGAGGTCGAGCAGGCGCCGGCCGAGCTCGAGAGTGGCTTCGGACGGTCGCCCGGTGACTCCGTTGGTCGACAGCGCGGGCGCGGTGTAGCGGAAGACGAGGTCGCCCGTCCGGTCGGGATCATCGGCCGACGAGAGCCGGTCGAGGTGCACGAGATCGGGTGCGATCGCGAGCATCAGTGACGTCTCGGCGCGATGCGCGTGCACGTCGTCGCCTTCGAGGACGCACTCGCGCGCGACTTCGGGGTCGATGCTCCACCAGTCGACCACGCCGACGCGCAGGTCGGGCCGGTACAACCGGAGATGGTCGGTGGCGATGCCGAGCGCCGCGCTGTTGCCGAAGTGGGAGTTGACGAACAGCAGACGCGTGAGGCCCGAGATCGCGGCCCACTCCGCGTACTGCCGACACACGCCGGCGAGCATCTCGGGAGTCAGTGAGAGGGTGCCCGGCAGGACCGTCCCGTGTCCGTAGCTGCACGCGACGGGAATCGCCGGCAGCACAGGTGCCCCGGTGCGCTCCGACACCGCGTCGCACAGCGCGTTCGCGATGATCGTGTCGGTCCCGATCGGCAGGTGCGGACCGTGCTGCTCGGTCGCTCCGACCGGGACGAGTGCAACTTCGCCGTCACCGAGGTCGCGTTGCGCGGCGAGCTCCGGCCACGCCAGGTCCGACCATCTGCGCGTCGCCATGTCCCGAAGTTAGGAACCCGATATTGCATCGCCATGTCGGCGCCACCGCAGTTGCGTTACTCATTCGTGTTGGTCATCTGATCGTCGCATTCGCGAAAGATGGCACCCGTCTGTTTCGCTTCTTTCAGGTTTTTGCGAGGTGGCAGACCAGCCCACGCGTGTGATTGGGTGCGGCGTGATGCGCGACGCCCACCTCGATCCGGACGCGACTGCGATCGCGGCCGCGGTCCGAACAGGACGCACGACGGCCCGATCGGTGGTCGAGGAGGCGCTCGAACGCATCGCTCTTCACCGGACGAACGCAGTCGTCACGGTCGGGGCGGCCGCGGCGCGCGCGACGGCAGCGCGCATCGACGAGGCGGTCGCGCGCGGCGACGACCCGGGCCCGCTCGCCGGCGTCCCCATCACCATCAAGGACACCCTGGCCACTGCGGGCCTGCGCGCAACCGCGGGAAGCCTGGTGCTCGCCGATCACATCCCGAACCATGACGCCGAGGTCGTGGCGCGGTTGCGCGCCGCGGGGGCGGTGCTCGTCGGCAAGACGAATTGTCCCGAGTTCGCGTTGCAGCCGCGCACCGACAACCGCATCTTCGGGCCCACCGCGCACCCGTTCGACCCGAGTCGCTCGCCGGGCGGTTCGAGTGGCGGATGCGCGGCGGCGGTCGCGGGCGGACTCGTGCCCTTCTCGATCGGCGGCGACTACGGCGGCTCGGTCCGGTATCCCGCCGCGTGTACCGGCATCTACGGGCTTCGTCCGACCTACCGCGCCGTACCGACCGCGGGCCACGTTCCCGAGCCGGCCGAAGGCACGCCGCGCCGTCGTTTCCAAACCGTGGGTCCGTTGGCGCGGACGCCGCGCGACATCCGGCTCCTGTTCGACGTGATCGCGGCGGTCGGTGCGCGCCCCAGCGCGCGCACGACTGCCGGCGACGCGCCGTCCCCGCGCATCGGCGTAGTACGCGGCGGCTGGAGCTGCATCACCGCCGTCGCCGACTCGGTCGACCGCGCGGCGCGCTCGTTCGCAGACGTCGGCTACGACGTGGTCGATGTCGATCCGGCCCCGTTCGTCGAAGCGGCCGACGTCTATGCCGCGTGGCGCGCGAGCGACGAGTACACCGATCTGCGCGCCCTCGTCGCCGGGCGCGAGGCGGATCTCACCACGCACATCGCGCGCCTCCTCGCGACGCGGCCCGTTCCCGCCGACGTGACAGCCCGATTCGAAGCGGTCGGGCGGGCGGTCGCCGCGGTCCTTGCGTCGACGCCGGTTCTCGTGCTGCCGGTCGCGCGCGTCGGCGTGCTCGGTCTCGAAGCGACGGAGATCGAGATCGACGGCCGGGTCGAGTCGGTCGACGCGCTGCAGGTCTTGGCGCCGTCGCGAGCGGTGACCGTGCTCGGGCTCCCGTCTCTCGCGGTTCCGGCCGGGCTCGACCGAGACGGCCTCCCGATCGGTGTTCAGGTGGTCGGGGCGGCCAACACCGAGCACCAGCTCGTCGCGGTGGCCGAGACCCTCCGTTCAGCCCCAGCGCTCGGCGACGCGCCAGTGCGCGCCGGCGAGCGCGATCTCTGAGTCCGGGACCCAATCGCTCGGCACCACGACCGGCGGGCACGGCAGCTCGGCGCCGTCGCCGAGCAGCATCTGGTCGCACCACTCGATACCGCCGATGCGCGCGTGCCGCACGTCGAACGCGCCGCCCGCGCGCCGGCGATCGCGCATCGCGAGACAGTGCCGCCCGACCCGCACCACCATCGCGTGCGGCGCGGTCAAAACCAGGCCCGCGGAACCCGGGTCGATGCGGTGCCAGATCTCCTCGTAGGCGTGCAGCTGGCCCTCGCGTTCGAACTCGCCGCGTTCGATCATCTCCTCGTCGTTGCATTCGACGACACCACAGTCGAAGTCGGCGAACGTGCCGTTCCAGTCGAGGGTGTGGTGCCAGGTCAGTGCGGGTGGGTCGTAGGTGGTGATCCCGGCGAAGGCATCCGGTGTGGCGCTCGGGTCGTCGGGAATCCGCAGATCGGCGAACGCGTCACCGGCTTGCAGCCAGAGCACTCGCGCCGGCTCGCTGTGCTCGCCCGCGTCGATCGCGACCGAGCGACGCTGCCAGGCTCCTACGAACTGCGGTGCCAGTGTCATCACGGTTGATCCGATTCGAGGGCGCGCAGGATCTGCTCGTGGAGGAGGGTGATCGGTCGCTCGTGGTTCTGGGCGAGCGGTCCCACGCGAAACCGGCTCGATCGGACGGTCGCCTGGATGCCTTCGCACGCGGTGACGTCTTCGAGCATGAACTCCTTCGCGGCGGCGACGAGCATCTCGACGTCGGCGCTCGGCTCGGCCCGGATCCGTACGTCGATCACGCTGCGGTCCGGTGCGAGCGGCTTGGCGACATAGCTCATGAAGAACTCCGACTCGGTCGCGAACAACGTGTTCGGGAACAGCATGTGCGCTCCGATACCGATCTGGTCGCGCTCGTCGAGATCGGCGATCGGCGTGCTCCCCACGTGCGGCCGCCGGCGTTCGACGCCCGCTTTCGCCGGTTCGTAGCTGGCCCAGTGCGGGCCGATCGCCTCCCATTCGAACCGTTGATGGTCGTACGCGCTGAGCGAGCGCGCGTGCAGGTACCAGAGGTGGTACACGTCGACGTGGTTCTCGACGAAGAGCTTCCAGTTACAACGGGCGTCGAACTGCACGCGCACGACTTCGTGCAGGTTCTCCGGTCGGTAGCTGCCGATGTGGTCGGGGAAGCCTTGCAGCCAAGCCGAGAAGTCGGCATCGCTCGCGCCGTTGACGAAGACCATCCCGCCCCACTCACCGACCGAGCCGCGTACGAGCCCACATTCCGCGAGCGCGGCCGGGTCGAATTCCTCGGCCTGGGGCACGTTGCGGAGCGTTCCGTCGAGCGCGAAGTTCCACGAGTGGTAGGGGCAGACGATCCCCGTTCGGGTGTTGCCGCGATCCTCGAGCAACTTGATGCCGCGGTGCGGGCAGAAGTCGTGGAACGCGCGCAGCTCACCGTCGAGGCCGCGCACCACGACGAGTGGGTCGAGGCCGGCGTCGATCGTCACGAAGTCACCGGCCTCGGCGAGCTCGTCGGTCGCAGCCGCGAGATGCCACGAACGCGCGAACAACATCTCCTGCTCGCGGGCGTACCAGTCGTCCCGGAAATAGGCCGCGGGTGGGAGCAGGAAACTCGTATCCATGAGTCGACGGTAAGGGGAGGACGTTTCGCAGCAGCGGCCGTGAGATTTCGCCCGTGTGTCGGGTCTCCTAGCGCGACCTGACACCCGCGATGTACGCGTCACAGAGCTCGCCGAGCCGCTCCCTTCCGAAGCTCGGCTCGTGGCCCCCGTGCACGACGTCGACGGGGAGTGCCCGCAGGCGCTCCATCGTCGCGACGTAGGCGTCGACGTCGGAATCCGGGCTGCCGTCGAGGAGAGGACCGTCGTACACCGCGTCGCCGGAGAAGAGCGTCGCCGACGCCGCGTCCCACAGGCCGATCGAATCGGGCGAGTGACCGGGCAGGTGCATGACCTCGAACGCCCGGTCACCGAGATCGACGATGTCGCCGTCGTCGAGCACACGCGTCGGCGCGCAGCTCTCGACTGTGTACGCGGCAGGGTCGTAGCCCGCCGCCGGCAACGCGTCGAGGAGATCCTCCGGCAGCTCGTATCCGGCCGTGAGATACATGTCGAGGACGGCGGGCGGGAACGCGTCGCGCCGCAAAGCGCCGCCGATGGCTCCCGGCGTAGCGAGATACGGAACGCCCGCCTTGTGCGCGAGTCGTTCGCTGAATTCGTGCAGCGAACCGGTGTGATCGAAGTGGTAGTGCGTCGCGAGCGCGAGCGTCGGCTGTTCGAAGAGATCGGCCGCCGCTTCGTGCAGGCTGGCGACGCCGAGTCCGGTGTCGACGAGCAGCGCCTGGTCGCGCCCGCGCACGAACCAGATGTTGCAGCGCGCGAACGGGTCGACGAACGGCTCCCACAGGCGCCAGATCACGTCATCGACCCGTTCGCGCGCGAACCAGTCGCCGATTGCGACCTTCATCGGTGCCTCCTCATCCGGTTCGCCGACTCTCCATGTAGGTACGCCACCCACCATGGTGGGTGATATCGATCGCCGAGTCGAGGGCGCCCGCGGTGGCGAGGAAGCCGGGCACGCTCGAACCGTCGTCGAGCTCGACGGGGCCGATCGCGAGTGGTGCGCCGACGCCATCCAGGAAGCGCCCGAGCTCGGCGTCGCCCAGCGCGTAGATCTCGACTTCGATCGCCGCGCCCCGCCGTTCGACGCGCACGAGGCCCGGCTTGGGTGGCACGGTTCCCGACAGCGCGTACAGGCGGTAGCACGCCGCCGTGCGCGCGACGCGTACGAGCCGGGCCCCGAGCGCGGTGAGCTCGTGATGCAACGGGAGCCCGCGGAGGTGCGCGCCGACGACCGCGACGCGTGCGCTCCCACCCAGACCGGGCGGTGCGTCGGGCCACGGCTCGGTCGGCACGGGAATCGCGGTCGCGCCCAAAGTGCCGCCGACCGCGGCGTGGACGCGAGCGGCGACATCGGCGACGAGCGGGTCGGACGCGGCCGGTCCGATCACCGTCACGCCGAACGGCAGCCCGTCGTCGCGCGGCGCGCCCGGGACGGCGACCGCGCACAGGTCGAGGAGGTTCACGAAGTCGGTGAATCGGGAAAGTCGCGCGTTGACGCCGATCGGGTCGGCCGCAACGTCGTCGAGGGTCGGGAGGAACGGGATGGTCGGGACGACGATCACGTCGACACGCGCGAAGACCTCGTCGACCTGACGCTGCAGCCTCGCGAGCTCGTGCTGAGCCGAGAACACGTCGGAACCGGAGATCGCCCGACCCGCGCCCACGATCCGCGCCACCACCGGTTCGACCGCGTCCGGATGCGCGTCGACGAACGCGCCGAAGGCGGCGTAGCGAGCCGCGACCCATGGTCCGTAGAGGAGCGCGCCGGCCGCGAAGAACGGACTCGGGTCGATGTCTATGCCGGCCGAACCGGCGAGGCCGGCGGCGATCGCCCGGGTGTCGGAGTACGCCCGGGCCGCCGCACCTTCGCACTCCGCGTTGCTCCGCGCTTCGGGTATCCAACCCACGACCGGGAAATTGCGGTCGGGCCCGCGCCAGGGCGGCATGTGCCTCGACCAGGGATCGTCCGCGTCGAA
>DASYJT010000332.1:0-7196 GCA_035996165.1 Acidimicrobiia bacterium | reverse complement strand
TGATCTTCCCGAACGGCGCCGACCAGACCGTGCCGCTCAAACCGGGCAGCAACACGATCCGTTTTACGGTCGAGGCCCGCGCGTCGGGCACGTTTCCGATGACGATCAGCGTGACGTCGCCCGACGGGCGACTCGCGTTCGGACCTCCCGTACGCGTGACTGTCAGGTCGGCGGTCTTCGGCGGCTGGGCCGTATGGCTGACCGTCGCCGCGCTGGTGTTCCTCGCGGGATGGTGGGCGAACCATTTCCGGCGGACGCGCCGGAACCGCCGGATCGCGAGCCGGGCGTCTCGGGCTCCGGCACCCGCGCCGAGCACGTGAACACGTGACGGCCACGACCGACGGCGACGACGGGAGCCGCGCGGGTCTCGCTCGCTCGAGTGCTGCCGTCGCCGCGGGCACTCTGCTCTCGCGCGTGACCGGTTTGCTCCGCGTCGTCGTCCTCGCGGCGGCGATCGGCAAGGCGTCGCTCGCCGACACGTACAACCTCGCGAACATCACACCCAACATCGTCTACGAGCTGCTCGTCGGGGGCGTGCTCGCCGCGACGTTGGTCCCCGTCTTCGTCGATCTTCTCGAGCGGCGCGACGAGCGGTCGACCGCGGCCGTGTTCACCGTGACGATGACGTCACTCACGCTGTTCACCGTGGCGACGATCGCGCTGTCGCCGTTGCTCGCGCGACTGTTCGTGCTGCACGAGCACGGCCCGGATCGAGCCGCGCAGCTGCACGTGCTCACGGTGTTGATCCTCTGCTTCGTACCGCAGATGATCTTCTACGGTTTCACGACACTGGCGAGCGCCCTCCTCAACGCGCGTCGACGATTCGTCGCTGCCGCGTTCGCGCCCGTGGTGAACAACGTCGTCGTGATCGCGGTGCTGCTCGTCTTCGTCGCCCGCACCTCCGATCGCCACGGCTCGATCACCGACGTCGCTCGGGTTCGCAGCGATCTCGGTCTCCTGCTGCTCCTCGGCATCGGGACCACTGTGGGGATCGTCGCGATGGCGCTGGTGCTGGTGCCTGCCGTCGTGCGCGCCGGCGTACGGCTCCGCTTCGTCCTGTCCTGGCGAGACCCCGCCATCCGCACGATCCTGCGCCTGTCGGGATGGACCGCGGGCTACGTCGTCACGAACCAACTCGCGCAGCTGTTCGTGCTCGTGCTGGCCAACAACTCGTCGGGCAACGTCTCTGCCTATGTGTACGCGTTCACGTTCTACGTCGTCCCGCACGGCCTGCTCGCGGTGTCGATCATGACCACGATGACACCGAACCTCGCCCGGCGGGTGCGCGCGGGAGATCCGGAAGGACTCCGCCGCGAGTTCGGTCTCGGGCTGCGCTACATCGTCGTACTCGTTCTTCCCGCGTCGGTGTTGTTCGCCGTGCTGGCGCAACCGATGCTGGCGGTCATCGTGCGCCATCAGTTCTCGGCGCACGACGCGGTCGTCACCGCCGACACGCTGCAGGCCTTCGCGCTCAGCCTCGTGCCCTTCTCCGTGTACCTCTACGTCATGCGCGCGTTCTATGCGATGCAGGACACCCGCACCCCCTTCGTGTTGAACGCATTCGAGAACGGCCTCAACGTGGTGCTCGCGCTCGTGCTGTTTCCGCGCTTCGGTGTCCAGGGACTCGCGCTCGCGTGGAGCGGCGCGTACACCCTCGCGGCGGTGGGCGCGCTGGTCGTCCTGCGGCGGCGGATCGGCGGCGTCCCCGACGCGGACGCGGCGAGGTCGACGTTCCGGGCCGCGATCGCGGCGTTGGCCCTGGCGGTGGTCGCCGCCCCCCTCGCCGGCGCGATCGGGCGCTCGTCGCCCGGCACCGCTTTCCTGGCGACCGTCGCCGCGGGCGCGGCGGGCGCCCTGGTGTACGTCGTGGTCCTCGTCGCCCTGCGCTCCGACGAGCTCGCGTCGCTCGTCCGTTTGGTGCGGCGCCGCGACTCGGCTTCGCCGGGCGTCGAACGATGACGGCCCGGCGTGGCACGATGGGCCTGGCGTGTCACGATGGGTATGTCCAAGGGCGTGTAACCCTGGAGCCGGCTCCGTGATCCAACCCCGAGGCTCGTCGGGCGCCGGACCAACCTGACCGGATCAAGTCGAGCCGGACCAATCGAGGAGGACGCATGCCCGTACGCATCGTGACCGACAGCGCGTGCGATCTCCCGGAGTCGATCTGCCAAGAGCTCGGCATCGAGGTCGTACCGCTCACCATCCGGTTCGGCGACCGGGAGTACGTCGACCGCAAGGAGCTGAGCGTCGAGGCCTTCTGGCGAGAGCTGGAGACCTCGTCCGTCCTCCCCGAGACCTCCGCGCCCTCGGTCGGCGCCTTCGAGGAGACATTCCGCCGGTTGAGCGACGACGGAGCTGAGGCGATCGTCTGCATCAACCTGTCGGCCCGGCTGTCGGCGACGATGCAGTCGGCGCAGGTCGCGGCCAAGGCGCTCGACGGTAAGACCCCGATCGAGATCATCGACTCGCTCAGCGCGTCGATGGGCATCGGGAACCTGGCATTGCACGCCGCGCGCCGCGCGCGCGCCGGGGCGTCACTCGAAGAGATCGTGAGCGAGGTGAACGCGCGTCGTGAACGCGAGCACGTGTTCGCCGCGCTCGACACGCTCGAGTATCTGCGCAAGGGCGGGCGAATCGGCGGAGCGCAGGCGATGCTCGGTTCGATGCTCTCGATCAAGCCCATCATCAACGTGCTCGACGGCGCGGTCGAGTCCGCGGGCCGCGTCCGCACGCGCTCGAAGGCTCTGAAGTTCCTCATCGACCAGATCCCCGCCGGCAAGGTCGAGATCATCAGCGTGCTGCACGCGAACGCGCCCGACCTCGACGAGTTCCTTTCGATGCTCGAGCCCGTGGTCCCCGACGCCGAGGTGACGGTCGGCACGATCGGCCCGGTCATCGGCGTGCACACCGGCCCGCGGGTGATGGGTATTGCCTGGATCGACCGGCAGGAGTGAGCCGCGTCGGTGGCGGACGACGATCGCGAGAAGTCCCTGGCCCGGCGGGCCGCCGATGGTGACAGTGGAGCGCTCGACACGCTGCTGCGCGATCACACCGCTCTCGTGCACGGCGTGTGCCGGCGGATCCTCGGCAATCCCGACGACGCGCTCGACGCGACGCAAGAGGCGCTCATCGCGATCGCCCGCAAGATCGGGTCGTTCGACGGTCGTTCGAAGTTCTCGACGTGGGCGTACCGAGTCGCCACGAACGCAGCGCTCGACGAGGCGCGCCGCCGCAATCGTCGCCCGGTGCCCCTCGAGACCATGCCCGAGACCGGTCGCACGCCTGCACGCGACACCGAGTCCGGGATCGCCGACCGGCTCGATCTCGACGCCGCACTGGCCGGCCTGACGCCTGAATACCGGGCCGCGGTCGCCCTCCGCGACCTCGTGGGTATGGACTACGCCGAGATTGCCGAGGTGCTGGGGATCCCGGCCGGCACCGTCCGGTCCCGCATATCGCGAGGCCGCGCCGCACTCGCCGATCTCCTCGGGAACCGGGAAGCCCCGTCGGAGCATCCAACCAACTGACCATGCCTGACCACCTCGGCACCTTCGAACCCACCCAGCTCGACGAGCTGCTCTCCGCGGAGCTCGACGGGGAGCTGGCCGCGGCCGCGCGCGACCTCGGTTCCAGCGTCGAAGACGTCGCCGCGCGGCTCCGCGCGACACCGGGCGCCGATGCGCGCCGCGCCGCACTCGTCGCGGCGCGCGCTCTGTTGGAGCAGGCGCCCCCGATCGACGAGTTGACGGCCACGCGTCTGCGCACCGCCGCGCTGCAGGCGGCAACCGAAGTACGCGCCGACCCGGTCGACGATCGACGGCGGCGCCGAAACCGCGTTCTCACCGTCTCCGGTGCGATCGCCGCCGCGATCCTCGCCGTGGTAGCGATCGCCACCGCGTTGAGCGGGAACCACTCGGGCACGGTCTCCGCGACCGCGAAGCCGGCGGCAGTGCAGCCGGCGACGGCGCCCGAAAAGTCGGCTGATCACCGTGCACTTGGCGCGGCGGGTTCGACGACCACACCGGCGACCACGCCCGCGCTCGGCGCCTTCGCCGACGTGAAGGCGCTCGCGGTCGCTGCGGCCAACAACGGCGCCATCGCCCGTCCCGATCCCAACGCCCCGCAGCTCTCCTTCAAGGACTCGACCACCAACGACAAGTACCGGTTGACCGCGCCGGCGCCTACGACTTCAAGCGGCGATCAGGTCGCCCAAAATCGGGCGGCTGCGGGCGCGCCCGTGTCGAAGTCGAAAAGCCTCACCACTCCGCTGCACGGCAACGGTGTCTGCGCGTCTCCGCTCCAGATCCCCGGCGGAACCGCACCGGCTCTGCGCGCGACCGCGACTCTCGCCGGCAAGCCCGTCGTCGTGCTCGTCTACCTGGGCACGAACGAGCGCATCGTCGTCGTGGAAGACGTGGACTGCAAGCTCTTGAACCTGCAGCTGCTGCGCTGAGCGGGCCCGGCTCCTGCCCGGCGGTGGCATGTACGCTGCCGGGCCGGGACGAGGCAAGGGAACGCGGTTGAGCGACTGGACTACCGAAGCTACCGACGTGATCGAGCGCACCGTGGCGATGGTGCGCGACCGAACGGTGGAGCCGGCCCGAGCGCTCACGAAGGGCGTCGTCTACGGCCTCCTCGCTGCGCTCATCGCACTTCCGGCCGCGGTTTTGCTTTCGATCGGTGCGTTTCGCGCCCTCGTCCTCATCGAGCAGGGCTATACCTGGGCGGCCTGGGTCACCCTGGGCGGAATCTTCGTCATTGCCGGGGCGTTCTGCTGGACCAAGCGCAATCCCTGATCTTCGGGCCGAGAACGGACACACGAGACCATGAACGTGCGGGACGTCATCATCATCGGGTCGGGTCCGGCCGGACTCACGGCCGCGATCTACACGGCTCGCGCGAACCTGAAGCCGCTCGTCATCGAGGGCATCCAGGCGGGTGGGCAGCTGATGCTCACGACCGATGTCGAGAACTACCCGGGCTTTCCCGACGGCATCGTCGGCCCCGACCTCATGGCCAAGTTCCGCGAGCAGGCTGAGCGATTCGGCGCCGAGTTCATCACCGCCGACGTCGACGAGGTCGATCTCGCCGCGACCCCCAAGCGCGTGCACGTCGGCGGGCACGACGAGTTCGCGAAGACGGTCATCATCTCCACCGGCGCGCAGGCCCGCATGCTCGGCCTTCCCAACGAACACGCACTGTTGGGCCACGGCGTGTCAACGTGCGCGACCTGCGACGGGTTCTTCTTCCGGGGCCACGACATCGCTGTCGTCGGCGGCGGCGATTCCGCCCTCGAAGAGGCGAACTTCCTCACCCGGTTCGCCGACAAGGTGACGCTGGTCCACCGCCGCAAGGAGTTGCGGGCGTCGAAGATCATGCAGGACCGCGCGTTCGCGAACCCAAAGATCGAATTCCTCTGGAACACGACGGTGACCGACGTCCTAGGCGACGGTCGCGTCGAGAGCCTCGACCTGAGCGACGTCGAGACCGGCTCGACCAGCAACCTTCCGGTGACGGGAGTCTTCGTCGCCATCGGTCACGATCCGAACACCAAGCTGTTCGTGCATCAACTCGAGCTCGACGACGGCGGCTACATCGTGACCCGGGGCGGCTCGACCGCAACCTCGGTTCCCGGCGTGTTCGCCGCCGGCGACGTCCAGGACCACATTTACCGGCAGGCGATCACTGCCGCCGGATCCGGTTGTATGGCGGCGCTCGAGACCGAGCGCTACCTCGAAACCCTCGACGACGTATCCGCGTCGGTCGAGTAGAGAAAGGTACCCCGTGTCTGACGGTATTCTGACGCTCACTGACGCCACGTTCGACGAGAGCGTCGGCGCCGCCGATACGCCGATCCTCGTCGACTTCTGGGCCGAGTGGTGCGGCCCGTGCAAGATGATCGCTCCCGTCCTGGAAGACATTGCCAAAGAGCACGCCGGGCGCATCCAGATCGCAAAGCTCAACGTCGACGACAACCCGAATGTCGCGCGGCGCTACGAGGTCATGAGCATCCCGACCCTGTTGGTCATCGCCGACGGCGAGGTGAAGAAGCGCCTCGTGGGCGCCAAGGGCAAGCCTCAGCTGCTCGAGGAGCTCGCCGAGTTCATCGGTTGACCGATTCGGTCATACTCCGACGGGGCGACCGCGGTGCAGCGGTGCGCGACCTCCGCGGCCGGCTCGCACTTCGCGGCGCGGCCGGGGACCTCTTCGACGAGCGGCTCGAGACGGCCGTGCGCGATTTTCAGCGCGCTCGGGGCCTGCGCGTCGACGGGATCTGCGGCCCGGAGACCTGGGGCGCGCTCATCGAGAGCGGGTTCCGGCCCGGCGACCGTCTGCTGTATCTCTCGTCTCCGATGCTCCGCGGCGACGACGTCGCCGAGATCCAACGTCAGCTGAACGCGCTCGGGTTCGACGCGGGGCGCGAGGACGGGATCCTCGGACCGGAGACGGAGACCGCGCTGCGCGAGTTCCAGCGCAACGCAGGCGCGACCCCCGACGGCGTCTGTGGACCAGCGACGCTCGCAGCCATCGCCCGGGTGAACGGCCTCGCGGCCGGTTCGGTCGCCAGCGTCCGCGAACGCGAGACGCTGCGCCACGCTCCTCGCCGCCTCGACGGGTTGCGCGTCTTCCTCGTGGCCGAACCGGCCATGAGCGCGCTCGCCCACGCCGTCGCGCAAGCCCTCGGCAAGCTGGGCGCGCTCGTGAACCCCGACATCTCGGGTGCCGACGCCGGGATGCTCACCGCCGAGGCCAACCGCTTCGGCGCCGACGCCTTCGTCGCGCTCACCAACAGCGGCGATCCCGGAGTCCGCTGCGCGTACTTCTCGAACCGCGACTTTCGCTCCGAGGGCGGTCACTGCCTCGCGTTGCGACTGACCGAGGCGTTGCGGTCGGTGGTCGACGAAGTCGACGAACCGATCGGTCGCACGTACCGCTTCCTACGCGAGACCCGCATGACAGCTGTCGTCTGCGAGCTCGTCGGCCACGACGAGTCCGAGGCGCGGGCGCTTCTGACCACGCGCCTTCCCGAGGTGACGCACGCCATCGTCGAGGGTTTTCGGCGCGGGCTCGAGGAACCCGTCTCCTAGCCCTCGGCTCTAGCCCTCGGCTCGGACCGGACCCTGGCTCATCGCCCGGTAGATGCGCTCGAGGTCCTCGAGGTTCGCGAACTCGATCTGGACCCGACCGTGGCGGGC
>DASYJT010000331.1:0-3252 GCA_035996165.1 Acidimicrobiia bacterium | reverse complement strand
AGTCGGTCGCGCTCGTGCACGACACACCGAGGAAGTTCGCGGTGAAGCCGGCCGACGGTAGAGGCGCGGGTGACGCCGTCCACGCGGTTCCGTCCCACCCGTCGATCGCACTGTCGAGTCCCGTCGCCATGCAGAACGACCTGCCCACGCACGACACGCCGGTGAGCGACGCGGAGATCGGACTCGGTACGACGGCCCAGGTTGATCCGTTCCAGCGCTCGATGAGCCCGTGACCGACGGACGCAGCATCGTCGGACGAACCGACGGCGACACAGAACGTGGGACGCGTACACGACACGCCGCTGAACGAGCTGGCGGTGGCGCTCGGATTCGGGCTCGGCGTGATTGCCCAGGTCGTGCCGTCCCAAGTCTCGACGAGAGTGCGCTGGTTCGTCCCGTCCGAGCTCGTCCCGACCGCTACACACGATGTCTTGCTGAGGCACGAAACCCCGTGCAGTTGATTCGACAGATCAGAGGTGTTGGGAGTTTGCGGCACTGACCAACTCATGCCGTCCCACATCTCGATGAGTGTCGGCTGGCCGGTGCCGTCGTTCGAATTGCCGACTGCGACACAGAAGTGGGAACCGGTGCACGACACTGCGTCGAGGCTGGCCGTCACAACGCTCGATCGCGCCGACTCGGACCAGCGCTTGCCATCCCATACCTCCGTCAGGCTTCTTCCGTCGGTGCTGCCGTAGCTGCCGACAGCCATACAGAACCTCGGCCCGCTGCACGACACGCCGTGGAGGGAACTGTCGGTGTACTGGTGAAGCGTGGGGCCCGCGGCGGTCGGAAATCCCGGAATGAACGCGTCCATCGGGCTCGGTGTGGTCGACCAGGCCAGCGCGGCAGCTCCTGCAGAGCTCGGACTGCCGACGACGACCACTCCAAGCAAAGTGATCGCAACGCATGCAGTCCTGACACATGATCGGGAAAATCGCCTCATTGACCTCACCTTTTCTCGGTCTGCTTCGAATCGCCGATCCACGCGGTTCTCGACTACGAGAAGCGATGCGCGAATCGTTCGCCGGCGCGCGGTGTTCCGCGTTCGCCGACGGCTGATGAACCGGTTGCGATTACCCGCACACTGAGAGAGCGTTAGGTCGATGATTTTCTGCCGAAGCCGCCCGAGTTCCGCCGGGCCCCTTGTATCCCGTACTACAAGAGAAACGCAATGGCTTCTGCAGCGCAGTAGGCGACGACTGTGTTCGACAGTCCAATGAAGTCGAGCGCCACCACATACGGGCACTCACCGACCGTTCAGCGCGACTCGGCGGACTGAGTAATACGCTCGCGAAGTGGATCCGAAGGAGCCGACGTTTCGTCACCTCGACGACCCCGACATCCCGTGGCAGCAGGTGAAGTCGATCCGCAACGCCGACGGGAGCACGTCGTCGGTGTGGGAGAAATGGCTGGCCTTCTCGCCCGATCCGCAATACCTCTCGCTGTACGCGAAGTGGGATCCCGGAATGGTGATCCGGCGCCATGGTCACTACAGCCCGCACGTCATCTTCGTCGTCGAAGGCGACATGCACTGCGGCGACCGGCACTGTCCCGCGGGCACGCACGTCGAGTTGCCGATGGGCGCGGCGTTCGGTCCGTTCGTCTCCGGCCCCAACGGCACTGTGTTGCTCGAGGTGATGATGGGCGACCCGCGGTCGTGGGGCGACGATCCGGAAGCCTTCGAGCGCGTCCTCGCCGAACGAGGCGCGGTCGCGCTCCCCGACCCGGAGATCGACATGCCGGCGTGGTTGGAAGACCTCCGCTCCCGTTGGATCGTCGACGGCGAAGTCACCACCACCTAGCCGACGCGCTTGTCGAGCGCGGTCGAGACCGACTTCAGCAGCGTGCTGGTCCGGGTCACGATCGCCTGGCTCCCCGCATTGTCCTTCGGGAGCGCGGCATCGATGAGTACGACCACGACGACGCGACCGTGCAGCACGGTGTACCGGTCGTAGAACACGACGTCGGTCAACTTCCCGGTCGCGTCGGGTCCGCCCTGGAGCTCCCGATACATCGTCGGGATCCCTCCGTTCGAATCCGCGAACGTGGCGGTCGTGAGCTTCACGTAGTTCTTCGGCTGAGCGGCGCGCGTCGCCGCGTCATCCTGCTTCTCCTTGCACTTCTTGAACGCCGTCGTGGCGCGGACCGCGGCATACCGCTGGGCGAGCGCGCGGCTACGGAAGACGTACGCCTCCGAGTACACGAAAAACGTTCCGTCGGTCTTCTTGAACATCGGGCCCGCGTAGACGTGGTCCTGGGCGGTCAACACCGAACCCGGCACGGTCACCGAGCACGACTCTCGTCCGACCGCGGTGAAGCCCGAGGCCTTCTTGTAGTCGGCGAAGCCGGCACCCACGTCGGCGCGTGCGATCGCGGCCTTCGACGCGGTGGGGTCGGTGACCGGAGCGGTCGCCGGCGCCGCGCTCGTGGTGGTGGTCGCTGCGCTCGTGGTCGGCGATGCCGACGGCTTCGACGAGCCACCGCCGCACGCGGTCAACGACGTGACCACGCCGACAGTTGCCAGGGCCGACAGGACACGAAAAGCGCGCGACATCGGCGAACCCTAGACAGCCGCTTCGACCTGGACCACCGGACGGGCGACGGGACGACCGGAGAAATCGCTCGTATCGGTCAGGCGGGCAGCAGTTGCAGCGCGACGACGACCGCGATCGCGCCGAAGCACACGATGTGATCGCGCCGGATCCGGTGCGCGAGTCGGGATTGGGTCGTCGGGTCGTCGGTCGCGCGGCCCAGCCGTACTGCGTTCGGAACCGTGCGCACGCCGGCGAGCCAGACCGCGCCCGCTGTGAGGACGAGAGACGCTCCCTCCCTCGCCGCCGGGAGCTCGGAACGGGCGATCTCCGCGCCGATGGCCGCGATCGTGCTGAGCATTACCAACGCGACGAGATAGCTCATCGGACGCGCCGCCGTGGTCACCCTCGCGTAGTACGCCGAGATCGACGCGCGCACCCCGGCCGGGACGTTGTCTCGCGGATGTCGGCGCGCCTGGACGTCGAACATCAGGTCGAACCACAGCACCGCGAGGAGGAACCCGGCTCCGGTGCCGGCGACGGCGCGCACGAGTGAGTTTCAATCAGTATTCGGGGCGTCGCCCAGCGCGTCGCCCAGCGCGTCGAACGCGAGTGCGTAGGCGACGGCCGTCAGCGAGAGGCCGTCGAGCATCTCGTTGTCGCGGACGATCCGGCGGAGCTCCGCCACGGGTACCCACTCGATGCGCTCCGACTCGCC
>DASYJT010000330.1:0-4767 GCA_035996165.1 Acidimicrobiia bacterium | reverse complement strand
TCTCCGCACTGTGAGTGTCGACGCCGACATTCATGTCGCGCTCGGCTCGTTCTCGCTCGATGGCGAGCTTCGCGTCGGCGACGGCGAGATGCTCGCGGTGCTCGGACCGAACGGCGCGGGCAAGACCACGTTGCTCCGCGTGCTGGCCGGGCTGCTCCCGCTCGATCAGGGCCGCATCTGCATCGACGGCGTCGTCGTCGACGAACCTGCCGCGGGCCGCTTCGTTGCGCCGGAGCGCCGTTCCGTCGGGGTCGTCTTCCAGGACCATCTCCTGTTCGAGCATCTGAGCGCGCTCGACAACGTGGCGTTCGGATTGCGCGAGCACGGACTACGACGGCTCGAGGCCCGGACGCGGGCCGCGAACCTGCTCGCCGAGGTCGGAGTCGACGCGCAGGCGGCGGCCCGACCGCGTGAGCTCTCGGGCGGCCAGGCCCAGCGCGTCGCGCTCGCCCGCGCGCTGGCGACCGAGCCCAAGCTGCTCCTCCTCGACGAACCGCTGGCCGCGCTCGACGTGCAGACGCGTGCCGAGACTCGCCGGCAGCTGCGGCTCAGCGTCGTCCGGTTCGGCGGCGCGCGCATACTCGTGACCCACGACCCGGTCGACGCGCTCGCACTCGCAGACCGCATCATGATCTTGGAGCGAGGCGCCGTGGTGCAGACCGGAACGCCCGACGAGATCACCAACCGCCCCCGTTCGGAGTACGTGGCCGAGCTCGTCGGCGTGAACCTCTACCGCGGTCGATCGGAAGGCGATCACATCCGCGTCGGCGATGCCGTCGTCACCGCGGCGGGCGAGCACTCGGGGGAGGTGATGATGATCATCCCGCCCCACGCGGTCGTACTCCACCGCGACCATCCGCACGGAAGCGCCCGCAACACGTGGAAGGGAAGGGTCGCCGGCCTCGAGCACCTGGGCACGCGCGGACGGGTGCGCGTGCGCGTCGTCGGCGCGCTCACCATCGTCGCCGAAGTCACACCGGCCGCGGTCAACGAGCTGGCGCTGGTCGAGGGTTCCGAGGTGTGGGCTGCGGTCAAGGCGACCGAGGTCGAGGTGTTCCCTAGTTGAGCGCGGCGGGCTCGACGCCGATCGGGGCGTCGCGGTCGAGCAGCGCGTTGATCTCGCCCGCGCCGACCGGATGGCTGTAGAGGAAGCCCTGGGCGAACCCGTAATCGAGTCCCACGAGGTCGGCCGCCTCCTCCGGGGTCTCGACCCCTTCCGCGATGCTCGTGTAGCCCATGACCGCGGAGATGGCCGCCATGCTCTTCACGACCTGGCGCATGCCGTCCTCGTTCAGCCGGGAGACGAAGCTCCGGTCGATCTTGACGACGTTCACGGGGAACCGCTGTAGGTACGCGAGCGACGAGTAGCCGGTCCCGAAGTCGTCGATCGCGATCCCGACGCCGAGCGGCGCGACATTGTCGACCAGGTTCTGACCCGCGACCTCGTCGATCAACACCGACTCCGTGAGCTCCAGCATGAGCTTCGACGGATCGAGCCCCGACGTCGCGAGCGCCTCCGAGATCTCGGCCGCGAATCCCACTTCGCGGAGCTGCCGCGCCGAGACGTTCACACTCACGTAGAGACTGCGATCCCCGCTGTTCCACACAGCTGCGTGCGCGCACGCCTGTTGCAACACCCAACGCCCGAGAACGGTGATGAGCGCGCTCTCTTCCGCGATCGGCACGAACTCCGACGGCGACAGAGTGCCGAGCTTGGGATGTTCCCAACGCACCAACGCCTCGACGCCGACGATCTCGTTGGTGCCGAGCGAGATGATCGGTTGGAACAGCACGCGCAGCTCGTCGTTCTCGATCGCCGATTCGAGTTGCGTGCGCAGGCGAAGACGCGAGTACGCCTCCCAACCCATCGACGTGTCGAACAGCGCGATGCGGTTCTTGCCCTGCTCCTTGGCTCGATACAGAGCAATGTCGGCGTCCCGCATCAGGTTGCTGTGCGCGTGACCCTGTTCGGCCATGGCGATCCCGATGCTGGCCGGCACCGTCACCGCCAGCTCGTCGATCTCCACGGGGAGCTGCAGGACCTCGAGCAACCGGTGCGCGATCGTCATCACTTCGGCAACGTCGACGACACCGTCGAGCAGGACGGCGAACTCATCGCCGCCGAGGCGGGCGATCGTGTCGCTCGGCCGGAGGCACTCGCTCAACCGGCCCGAGACCGCGCACAGCAGCGTGTCGCCCGCCGCGTGCCCGAGCCCGTCGTTGACCGCCTTGAAGTCGTCGAGGTCGATGAACATCACCGCGAGGCCGATGCCGGTTCGGCGACTGCGCAGCCGAGCCTGGTCGAGGCGGTCCAAGAAGAGCGACCGGTTCGCCAGCTTGGTGAGATCGTCGCGGAAGACTCGCTGCTCGAGCTCGCGGGTCAGCTCGCGCTTCACCGTGACGTCGCGCATCGTGACGACCAGCCCGGCGACGTCCTTGTCGCCGATCATGTTCACGATCCCCATCTCGAAATCGCGGACCGCGCCGGAGCCGTCGATGAAGCCGCCGACGACCTCTTCGTGCATGCCGGTCGGCAGTTTCGCCGCGGCGCGCAGCTGACGGGCGACCCGGTCGGACTCCTCGGCTCCGAGCGACTCGTCGAAGCGCCGGCCGATCAGATCGTCGCCGGCCGCGCCGAGCATCGCGTTCGCCCGCGGACTCGCGTAGGAGATGAGGCCGTCGCGATCGACGACGAAGATCGCGTCGTGCAAACCCTGCACCAGCGCGCCGAGGCGGCGGAGGCCGTAGCGCATGCCGGCCGCCCGCGCGCCCGCCGCGAGGTGCCACAGTCGCAAGGCGATCAGGACGAACATCGCGATCGCGCACACTCCGGGAACCAACGTCGAGACGTCGCGATGGCCGGCCGACCACGCGTCGGCGAGCGGGATCGCCGAGCACAGCGCGACCGACGTGAGGATGCACAGCACCCGGATCCGGTTGGCCGGATCGACTTCGACCAGCTCGGTCTCCTCGTGATTCTTCGTGCCGTACGTCGCGATCGCGATCATCGAGAACGCGAACAGCGCGCTGAGCTCCAACGCACCGCGTCCGGAACCCGCCGAGTGCGTGACGCCGGATCCTTCGAAGAGGTCGACGACGGCAATCGGCACGATGCCGAAGTACAGCAACCGCGCCGACGCCTCGGGGCGGAACAGGAGCCGAACGCCGACCGCGCACACGACGATCGCGAGGAACGACCGGCCGACGCCGGGCCATCCGCCCGACGTGTCGACGGTGCGGGTCATGACGGAGGGGTACGCCAGCATCGGCCAGCAGGTGGCGAACAGCGCGCAGCCGACGATCGCACCGTCGAGCACCGAAGCGCGACCGTTGTCGGAGTTGCGGGTCCGGACGATCGCACCGAAGCCGACGACCAGGACGACGTACGCGGCGATGCGAAGTCCGTCGGAGGCTTGCAGGAACGCGTTCGTCCCGGACGAAAGCGAGAGCATGCGCGCAGCTTCGCCGAGCACGGCGAGACCCGTGCCGATCGCCACTCCCGTCCACCGGCGCGGCGCCCGCCGACGCACAACCGCGCCGACGACGAACGCCCACACAAGGGTCAGCGCACCGACGTAGAGGAACCGCCGGGCCGGACCGTCCACCGGAGCGACGAGGAACAGGACCGGTACCACGGCCGCCGCCGCGACTCTTGCGACCGCCCGCAGCCGGCCGCGCGACTCCCGGCCGGCCCCCGGGACGAGGTCGTCCGCGGGCCGCGCCGGAACTGCGCCGGTCTGCTTCTCTTTGCGGAGCATGAAACGCCTACATCGTCGGCTCTCGGAACCGCCTTGAGGGGGGCACCGAGGCGGAGACCGAGGTCACAGTGACATCGCAGTCCACACCGGCCCCGCGGGCGCCACACCCTTCGCGTCAATTGCCTTTTCGCACCGGAGCGCCGACTCAGGAAGCGTGTACGGCAATACCGACGACGGGGGCCGGCGCCGGCGCGAGCGACCCGTAGAAGTGGGCGTCGCCAAAGCTGAAGACCCCACCGTCGGCGGCGACGAACCAGTAACCGCGTGCGGTTGGGGATGCGGCCATGCCGACGATCGGCTGGTTCAGCCGGAACGCTCCGGTCGACCCGAAGAACCGCGCGTCGCCGAAGCTGAAGATGCCGCCGTCGCGCGAGACCATCCAATAGCCGCGCGCCTTGGGCGATGAGGTCATCCCGACGACAGGTTGGTTCAGGTGCGTCGCGCCCATCGATCCGAAGAACCGGGCGTCGCCGTAACTGAAGAGTCCGCCGTCCGCGGCCACGAACCAGTAGCCGCGTCCGCTCGGCGTCGAGGTCATACCCACGATGGGTTGGTTCAGGTGGATGGCGCCGGTCGACCCGTAGAAGCGCGCGTTACCGAAACCGAAGATTCCGCCGTCGGTCGCGACGAGCCAGTAGCCGTGCCCGTTGGGGCTGGCCGCGATACCGACGATCGGTCGCGCGAGAGCGTGCCCGCGCATCGAGCCGTACGACCGCGCGTCACCGAACGGGCGGACATCGCCGAACGCCGTCGCGAGCCAGTAACCCTTGCCGGAAGGAGTGCTCGCGATGCCGACGACCCGATCGCTCCAGCCGGACGCGACGCCGACGCCCGCGATCGCGGGCGCGGAGGTGCGCGCGGCCGCGCCGAATCCGACGACCCGGCCGGTCGCGGTCGCGAACCAGTACCCGTTCGCCCGCCGGACATGCTGCGGACCGCCCGAGTCCGGATGTATGGGCACCGTCGTGCTGGTGGTCGTGGTCGCCGGCGCGAACGAAGTCGACGTGAC
>DASYJT010000329.1:0-2752 GCA_035996165.1 Acidimicrobiia bacterium | reverse complement strand
AGCGCCGGTAGGACTCGACGCATGCGATCAGGACGTACGCGCTCACCGGGATCAACGCCGACTCGAGCGCGGTGCGCTCCATCGTCAATGCGTAGGAGACCTCGCTGTGGTACCGGATCCAGCGGTTGGTCTCCGAGCGGGAAACAGGCGTCACGGCACAGTCCGCACGACCCCGGGATCGGTCGAGCAGTCGACCTCCACCACGTCACCGTCGGCGGCTTCGGCAACGAGGCTCGCGGCCATGATGCACGGCACCTGATACTCGCGGCTGACGATGCCGATGTGCGAGAGCGGCGTGCCCGAGAGACACACCACCGCGGCGAGCTCGTCGAAGATCGGTGCGAGGAAGGTGGCGCCCGCGTCGGCGACGCACGCCACGACTCCGTCGGCCGTCGTGTCCATGAGCTCGAGGACATCATCGGGCGAGGTCAACCGCCGCCACGTGCCCTGCACCGGCCCGGCCGCGAACACCCGGGTACCCGTCCCGATCTCGGTCACGATGATCGAATGTAGCCGGACTGCCGAGGTACCGAATCGAGCGCGCCCCGCGCTTTTCGGCTCGCCGATGAACCGCCGACGCGAGCTCAGCGGCTACCCGCCGTTACGATCTCGACCGTGCCCGCGCCCGACGACGCGACGTTTCGGTTGCTGCACGAGATCCGGCTGCGAGGCGTGGTCGAGCTCGAAGAGACCGACACCGTCACCCTGCTCGTCGGGTCCGGCTTCGTCGTGCAGAGCGCGCGGGGCGTCCGCATCACTGCCGAGGGTCGTGTCACCCACGCGTCGTGGGCGCGGCTCCCACCGGGAGCCGAGATCGAGCAGGTCGCGCAACGGGCCTACGAACGCTTCCTGCCTCTCAACCGCGAGCTCCTGCGGATCTGCAACGACTGGCAGGTGCGAGCCGGTGGAGTGCCCAACGATCACCGCGACGCGAGCTACGACTGGTCGGTGCTCGACCGCCTGCACGCGCTCGACGAGCGCGTCGGCCCGATCGTCTCCCGTGTGGGACGCGCCGTCGAACGATTCGCGGTCTACCGGCCTCGCCTGCGCGCGGCGTTGGCGCGCGTCGACGAGGGCGCGACGGAATGGTTGACGTCGCCGCGCATCGACTCGTACCACACCGTGTGGATGCAGATGCACGAGGATCTGCTCCTGGCGATCGGGGGCGACCGGGCGACCGAGGCCGCGCCGGAAGCCGGGTCATGACGCGCACTCGTCTGGCGGCCGCACTGGCGCTCGGTGTCGCACTCGTGTTGACCGCGTCGGCGTGCGGCTATCACTCCGACACCGCCGAGGTGCATCTCGCGAACCCCGGGCGCTGCGCGCCGGTCGACATCGCCGCCGCACCGGAGACCGCGTCGCTCCTCGGCGACGCCGCGTCGCGGTTCAACGGATCGGCGGCGGCCCGCTCGCCCGGCGGGTCGTGCGCGTTCGTGCGGGTGCACATGATCGACTCGCCGGTGGCTTTGCGAGAGCTCGCCGACAACTGGCCCGACGTCCAGCACCTCGGCCCGGCGCCGGCCGCGTGGGTGCCGGGATCGACGATGTGGGGCGAGCTCCTGAACGCGCGGCTGGCCCGGCGTCACCGCGCCGCCATGGCGCCGAACGGGACGCCGTTCGCGCGCACACCGCTCGTCGTCGCGATGCCCGCGCCGATGGCGCGCGCGCTCGACTACCCGCACCGGCCCGTCGGCTGGGTCGATCTCGCGCAACTCGCGCGCGACCCGCGGGGCTGGGCGGCGTACGGGCACCCCGAATGGGGACGGTTCCGGCTCGGGAAGGGCAACCCGACCTGGTCGACGACCGGGCTCGACCAGACGATCGCGCTCGACGCATCGGGGGCCGGCACCGACGCCCGGTACCTCGAGCAATCGGTCGAGTACTACGGCGACACGACCCAGCCGTATTTCGACAACTGGAAACGGCTCGCCAAGAAGTCGACGTCGCGCGCGCTCACGTATCTATCGGCCGCGATCGCCGACGAACGGTCCGTCGTCGCGTACAACTCCGGACACCAACAAGACGACGTCTCACTCACCGGGCACGCGACCCGTCCGTCGCTGCCGCTCGTCGCGATCTATCCGAAGGATGCGACGATCGAGAGCGACAACCCGGTCATCGTGCTCGATGCGTCATGGTCGTCGGCCGGCACGCGCACCGGCGCCCGACTCTTCGCCACTTTCGTCGGGCAGCGCCCAATCCAGGCCAAGGTCGCGGCCGCCGGGTTCCGACCGGCTCGCGGCGCGCCCCGGACCGACGTGCTGAACCCGGGCAACGGCGTCGACACCGGCGCGCCGGCCACACCGGTGGCGCCCGCCTCGCCCACCGAGATCGAGCGGGCCATCACCCGCTGGGAGGCGATGCGCCGGCGCGGCCGCGTCCTCGTCGTGTTCGACGTCTCCGACTCCATGGGCGATTCCGCCGACCCGTTCAAACCCCATAGCCCGACCAAGATCGCGCGGGCGCGCGCCGCCCTTGCCGGCGCCCTCGGCCAGCTCTCCCTCGACGACGCGATCGGCTTGCGCATCTTCACCACCGGCCTCCCGGGTCGGGCGGGCGTGAGCGCCGACTGGCGCGACGTCGTTCCCATCGGTCCGCTCGCCCAGCGCGGGCCGGCGCTCGAGCGGGCGATCACCGCGCTCACGCCGCTCCGGGGCTCGCCGCTGTACGCGGCGACCCGCGACGCGTTCGACACCGTCGCGCAGACGGCAGATCCGCAGCGCATCAACGGCGTCATCGTGTTGACCGACGG
>DASYJT010000328.1:0-18363 GCA_035996165.1 Acidimicrobiia bacterium | reverse complement strand
GCCGATCGGGTACTCGCCCCGCGTGCGTGCGAACGGGCAATATGTGCGTGTGACCGTTTGGCGTTGGTTCCGGAATGCCTGGCTTCGCGAAGGAACTTCGGAGCAGCAACGCAAACTGGCGAAGGCGGTGGCGCATCCGATTCGCACAGTGATGTTCTATGCGATTCTGTTCGGAGCGATTGAGTGGGTGCTCTGGATTCGGTCGGGGTTTCCGGGAGGGCTGGTTGGCCTTTCAGTCGCATCCGTCACCTGGGCGCTCTTTGTGTTCGGGATGCTCAAGTGGAGGCACCGAGATCAGTTCCGGTCCTTCGACGGCCCGCTACCTGGCGCATAACTGCCGATCGGGCTACCGAGAACCCGCGCGATCGGGCAATCCGGTCGGCGTCGATTGAACAGGAACGCCGAGGTTGCGGCGCTCGTGGGCTTGGGCGTTTCGCCGTCGGCGTCTTGGCCATCGTCAGCGCGAGCTACGACTGGACCCTCCCTGGTCTGACCAACTCATCCGCAGGTCGTGTCGTCTCGATTACCGCACGACCAAGAGGCGCGTGGCGAGTTCGGTCACCTTCGGTGGACCCAGCTCAATAGGCGAGACCGAGCGGCCGTTACCTCTGTGTATGGAGCTCGGGCATGAAGCCGACATTCCGGTCGAGCTGTCTCCGGTCGAGGACGTCGCCGTAGAGAAGGTGCGTGGCCGTGGCGTTCGCGCGCGACGGCGAACGGTCGTTGCGGTCGCTGCCGTATTCGGCCTTGCGGTAGTCGGTTCGGCATTCGCGCTCTCGACTGCGTCGGGCGGTCATCGGCGCGTAGCAGTGAAATCGGCTGGTGGTCCGCCCGGGACCGATGATCAGACGGTCTCCATCGATACCACGACGGCGGTCGTGAGTTCCTCAACCTCCGCCATGACGAGTACCAGCGTCGCTCCGACGACCGCCTCCCGGATCGTGGTGGCTCCGACTCCGACCTCGACCTCGCCGACGGTCCCGGCGTCGAGCGACACCATACCGAGCACGACGACGACGGCGAGCGTGACAACCACGACCCTGTTCTGTCCCGACGACGGAGCGGGCGGCCCCGGCTGTCCGCCAATTTCTCCGCTACAGACGAGGACGCTTTCAGCCCATGAGTCGTCGTGCGCCATCGCCACCGGCGGGCAGGTGTACTGCTGGGGTGACACCCTCGGGCTCGGACCGGTCAATCTCGGAAACGGTCCGGTGTATTACAGCCCTACCGCGATCGCCGTACCGGGTATCACCGACGCGACCGAGATTGCAGTCGGCGGCGACCACGCCTGCGTGATCATCGGAAGTGGCGACGTCTGGTGCTGGGGCGCCGACAGCGTCGGCCAGATCGGTCACGGTGACCCGACGGGCGACCCGCCGAGTGCGCTGCGAGGCTACTCATTGCCCGTCGCGGTTCCCGGTCTGCACGATGCGACCTCGATCGCGTCGGGTCTTTACCACTCGTGCGCGACCCTGCACAGTGGCCAGGTCTGGTGTTGGGGTGCGAACAATGCCGGGCAGCTCGGTAACGACACCGAACCGCCGACGTCGTTCGTTCCGGTCGAGGTCACGGGAATCAGCAACGCGGCGCGCGTCGTTGCCAACGCCGACCACACCTGTGCGCTGCTGACGACCGGTGCCATCCGCTGTTGGGGCGACAACTCGTTCGGCGCGCTCGGCGACGGCACCACGCACAATTCACCGACACCGGTCGCGGTCGTCGGTATCACTCACGCGGTGCAAATCGATCTTGGCGAGGTGCACACCTGCGCGCTCCTTGCCGACGGGCGCGCGCAGTGTTGGGGCTACAACCACTGGGGAGAGCTCGGCGACGGCACGACACGCGACTCCTCAGTGCCCGTAACCGTCTCGGGAATCGTCGGCGCTCGGGCCGTGTCAGCCGCACAGACCGGCACGTGCGTGATCGTGTCGGACGGCCGAGTTCTTTGCTGGGGTGAGGGCACGACCGGACAGCTCGGCGACGGCAAGTGGGAGAGCTCGATAACACCCGTCGAGGTCGCCGGAATCGAAGGGGCAACGGCGATAACAGGTCATGTCCAGACCAAGTGTGTGGCTGTCGCCCATGACAGCCTCCGCTGCTGGGGATGGAACATGGCCGGCTCGCTGGGCAACGGTGACCCGAACGCGCATTCGGACACACCCGTAGCAGTGATCGGATACCCGTAGCACCATCGACGTAGACGGGGCCCGACCGCTATATATGGTCATGCACATTTACCCGCCGCAGATGAAGGTGCTGCCGAGGGCGGAGAAGCGTGCGATCATGAAGTCCGTTCGGAGGGGCAAGCGGGTGGATGACCCCGAGCGGGCGCGAATGGCAGTCGAATATGCCGTGAACTGGGCGCGATGGTGTCGGTGGATGGCGGGCTTGTACTCACTCCTAGCTGTGGGCAACGTTGTTCTGGCGGTCGTCGAGCCCAGTTGGTACCGATTCGTCTTGGCCGCTCTATGGGTGATCATTGCGCCGGCGCATTTCTACAATGGCTTCCGCGCGAAGCGGTCGATCCCCTTGAACCAAGCAATCATTGGTGTTGGCTAGGGCATAAAGCTTGGGTCGGGTCCGGACGCGACGGTTCGTGCGTGTCGTCGTGTCCTTAGACGATCTGTTGGGCGCGTTCAGCAACACCGCGCCGGACCGCGCATTACGGCGCGCACGGGCCTTTAGTCCGCAGGTTTCGGGTTTGAGTCCCGGGCGGCCCACATTTCGTCGTTGCTCCACCACTTGCGCTCGATGAGTGCGTCGGCCAGCAGTAGGAACAACGCGATCCATATCGGTATGCGCTCCCACGCGAAGAGCGCCGGCCAAGAACCGCCGCTCGGGTAGTGGTGAATGGCCTGGGCGATCGCCATGCAGACCGCGATACCGCCGACGATCGCGGCCGGCGCGTAGCGGATGAGGAGCCGGACCCGCCGGTCGCGTATCGACCAGAACGCGAGCGCTCCGATCAGGACCCCGACCCACGGGCGAACGAGTATCCCGGCCGAGAGCGCGAGCGTGGCGATCACGAGTATGGAACGCGCCGAGCCGCGGGCCAGCGGGCGCTCGAGGAGCGCCGGACGCATGGTGATCGCCGTGGTCGCGACGGGCAAGGCCGGCTCCGGTTCACCGGTGCGGGCGCGCCGTCGGCGCCGCACCGACGACCCCGCGACGATGGCGAGGCACGCGACGCCGGCGGCGAGCGACAGCCAGATAGCAACCCAAGCGACGCGCTGCGGGACCCACTCGAGGTGCACGGTCACCCCGAGCCCGTTCGGATTCGGCGGAACGATCCACCCGTTGGCGTAACCGTCGACGAGGTGTGGTGCACCGAGATCGTGTCCGTTGATCGTCGCGTGCCAGCCTTGATTGAGGCTCTCGCCGAGCACGAGCCAGTTGGTTCGAGTCGAGGGGGCGATGTCTACCGACATCGACGTCGGACTCGAGTTCCGGACGCTGACGGCCGGGCCGGCGTCGCTCGGCGCCATGTTCATGAGCGAAGCCGCGGGCGCGGCGTGGCCACCGGCCGCGGAACTCAGCACCAGCTGTTGGAGATCGAACGCCGACGCGTTGCTCGGGTTGTGCGGGTTGAACTGCGCAACGAGTTGGTGGCGCCCCGGACCAAGTGTGAGCGTGCCGGCCGGTGTGCACGGTCGGATCGTGAGCGGTCGGCCGTGGAGCGCGTCGTACGTGGAACCGCTCACGCGCACGGAGACTTGACGGCCGTCGATCCCGAACAACCCGCTCACGCACGTGGCGGGCAAGTTCGCCGGTACCGGTGCGCGGCGCACACCGGGGATGCCGAGCTCGGAGATGCCGGCCGGCAGCAGGACGAAGGCGTTACCGGTGCGGGTGACGAGAGGCTTGTACTTCGTGATCGTGACGCTGATCGTGCGGCCGTGGAGCGGAGCGAAGCGCACCGGAACGGTGTCGATGAGGCCGGCGACGCCGATCGGTGGATTCCCGAGGTCGACGACGCGACTGCCGTTGTCTCCCGTGATACGGATTTGCGTTGCCACCGAGTGGTGCGCGTCGGCAGTGAGCTCGAGATCGAGGTGATCGATCGTCCGCGCCGCGGGCATCACAACCCGCATCGACGATCCCGTGACGTCGCCGGTCGGCGTGTTCCAGGCGGTGGTCGGATCGCCGTCGACCGCGTTCGATGCTCGGGTGCGCGCGTTGTCGAGATGGCGATTCGACGTCACGGTGATGCCGCCGTGCGCGGCGTCAGGCAATCCGAGTGTCCGGTCGATCGCGTCGCCGTTGGCGCCGCCGGAAAGCACGGCGCGGCCCGACATCGAGAAGCTGCGGTCGGTCGGCACGGTGAACGCGCGGCGCATGCCGTGGTCGTCCATCGTCGCCTCGCTCGACAACACGACCACCAGAGGATGACCGGCCGAAGCTGCGCCGAGTGTCGCAAGCAGGTCGGTAGGCAACCGGATCGTCTCGGTCACGCGTACCGGTGCAGCTCCCGGCGCGTCGTCGGCCACGCGGATCTCGGCCAGGCCCACTGATTGCGGATCGAACTTCCGCGCGCCGTTGTGTCTTGGACCAATCTGGAACTCCACCTTGGAGAACGTTCGACGCGGAAAGCGGACGGTCTTACCCGCGTCCTGCTGCGACGAGTGATCGAGCGAGACACGAATCGGCGCGCCGCCGTCGAAACGGAGGCTGATCGAGCTGATGTACGGCGAGGTTTGGGAGTTCGGCTGGACGAATGTGATGTGGTCAGTGGTGATCGCGCGCGTCAGGCCGAGGACGAGCCGCTGGTTGGTGAGCTCCGACGGGATCCACGCGGTCTTCGGGTCGCCGTCGAAGGCAGCCGCCGGACGGCTCGCCGGTGTGAATCCGAAGTTCGAGCCGTAGCTGGTCGCTTGTACCGATCGAACTCCGGATATCTCGTCGACGGTTCTCGACGCGTCGGTTTCGCCGGGGAACACATCGAGACGCTGGTCGTGAGGATCGGCGACCAGCGCCTGCTCGCCGCTGGTCTCGGTGTACCCGTCGATGTTGGCGAGCGAGAGAATCGGCCGTTGCGCGCGGCGCCGGTTCGAATCGGTGAGGACGAGCACTGAATCCTTGGGCAGCGCGCGCAGCTCGGTCGGTCGCGCGGCGTACGAACCGGCGTAGAGGATCGGGCGCCGCGCGTCGAGGAGGCCCGCCGATGCGATATCGACGAGACCCTCGCCGTCGCCCGCGACGACAACGGGCGCGGCGGCGGACTGCGCCCGCACAATGCTCTGGGGCTGATCGACCGCGAAGATGGCCACCGGCGGCGACGGTTCGGCCTTCGTCGGCGGCGCGGAAAGGTCGGGAAGGCCGGCGGGAATGCGGCGACCCCGGACCCGAGTCCCGAACCGCCGCGGTGCCGCGAGTCCGATCGGAGCGGGCTCGGTGAGCATTCGCCACGCGGCATCGGCCGGGACGATCTTGAAGCGATCCGTCTGCAGGTCGCCGCGCAGCAGCACGTCACCGACCGCCATCAAACGCGCGACGGGCGCGATCGCGTTCGCGTCCAACGTGCCCTTCTCCATCCGACCGTCGAGTGCCTGCAGCAGGTTCGCGCCGGCCGCCGATCCTTGAGGGACGAGCTCACGCGCGACGAACGGTCGGTCGATCAAACCTGGTTCGATCGGGTCGATCGTGTTCCCCCACGTGTACGCCGCCTCGACCGAACCCGGCAGCGAGAGCACACGCGTGTCGTGCGGACCGGCGTCCGCAGCCGCGAGCGCCTGGCGCCAGTAGGCCGGAACCGCGCCGCGCTCGATGTACGCGGTGTAGTAGCTGCCGTTCCACGAGCCGGCGGCATTGGCGAGGCAGAGTGCGCCGATGACGAACGCCGTCGCGGTGCCGATTCGCGGACGACCGGCCGCGCGCATGCGATCGGCAAAGGTATTGATCCCCGCCGCGAGCAATGCGGCAAAGCCCAGCACGACGAGAGGCGTGGCGCGCGCGGTGCTGCGGAGCGCAAGCCCGAGAGTCGACGTGGCCGCGAACGATTTGAACACCGCGCCCGCGATCGAGGGGTCGTCGTAGGGCGCGGCCCCGACCGAGATGGCGACACCGACCACGACGAGAACTACGAAGTACAGCCGGTACCGCCAGCGCACGGTTGTGCCGGCGAGGATCGCGAACATCGGGATGAGCAGGCTCACCAGGATCACGAATGAGTTCCGGGTGTAGTCGAACATCGCACTGTTCCAAACGCTCACTGGATCGCGTCCGTAGAACAGCCAATAGCCGAGGCCGCGCAACACCTCGAAGGGATACGGCGTGACCGACACGTCCCTGAGTGTCTCGGTGTAGCGCAGCACATTGATCCCGTAACGAGATTCGGCCCAGAGTCCCGAGAGCCACCACAGCGACGTGGCAAACGTGAGCAAACCCGTCCGCCAGACAACCGTGCGCAATCGCTTCCAGTCGGTCTCGTGTGTGACGACGACCGCGTAGAACGCGTAGACGGCAGGCGCGACGAGCGCGTAGATGAGCGAGGTGGCGTTGACGGAACCCACGAGCTGAACGGTCAGCGCGATCAGCGCCGGGTAGCGCCACCCCGGCTTCTGGAGTGCACGCGCCGCGAAGGCGACGAAAAACGGGAGTGCCGCCCAAGGTCCGAGCAGAACGCTCAGCCGGGCCGAGTACTCGAGCACGTAGGGCGTGAACGCGTACGCGAGCATTGCGACCGGAACACCAGGACCGTCGACGCCGAGCGTGCGCAGCAAATACCGCGTGCCCATACCCGCCGCGAACAGCAGGGTCCCGAGCCAAAGCCGTTGCGCGACCCACGGCGCGAGATGGAGTACGTGATCCATCAGCCAGTAATAGGGCCCGATGGGAAACAGGTAGCCGATGTTCTGGTGACTTACCGTGCCGAGGCCGACGTGAGGATCCCACATCGACGGTGCTCGCGCGAGCAGGCGCGCCGGATCGAGGTACAGGTACGACTTCGTGTCGGACGAGACCTTGCCGGCATCGATGAGTAGGAGTGGGACGTACACCGTGAGCGCAAACGCCCACCACATCGCCCGTCCTCGCTCGCGTGGCCGCGCGGCCCGAGGATTTCGCTCGTCGCTCGCGACGGTCACCATCGCCCGACGATCCCCCTTGCCTCGGACCGTGCCGACCGCGGTCGGAACGCGAACCGATGCACTGTAACGGCCGCCGCCGTGGCTCGCCCGCCCCGGCGACCGCGGATCGCCCTCTTTGCGCCCCGGAGCCGAAGCCGATCACACTGGCGTAGTGCGCCGACGTGACAGCGCGTTTGTGTCGGGTGTCGGCGCGGCTGCGGTCGCGGCGATCGTCTGTTCAATTTTTGCCTGGCTGGGTGTTGTCAACGGCGACGAGGGTTGGTTCGCGGTCTCGGCTCGTCTCGTCGGTGAGGGCCGATTTCCGTACCGCGACTTCGCGTTCACGCAAGGTCCGGCCTATGTGTACGTATTGGCTCCATTGGTCCGTCTGGTGCCGAGTCTGTATGGCACCCGCGCGGTATCGGTCCTGTGCACCGCGACCGCCATCGGTCTCCTGGTCGTGGTGGCGCGCCGGGTAGGAGGCAAGTGGGCCGCCTACGCGTCCTGCCTTGCGTTGCTCGCGACGATTCCGTCGTTGCCCTATTGGCTGTCGATCACGAAGACCTACGCGCTGACCTGTCTGTTCCTCGCGGCGATCGTGTTCACGCTCACCTCGCGCGCTCGTCCGGCTGTGCGGTTTCCGTTGGCCGCGGTGTTTGCCGTTGGTCTGACGGAGACGCGTCCCACGGGCGTCGTGCTCGCAGTTCTGCTCATCGCCGCGCTCCTTCTGCGTTCGCCCGACGGCCGCACGCGTCTGCGATTGCTTCTGGCCGCGGCCGTGACCGCCCTGCCGTTCGCGTTTCTCATCGCCCTCGACTTGACCGGTGCTCGTTGGGGACTCTTCGAGTACCACCAACTCGGTGACACGGGCGACGCCGGCATAGGGCGGTTCGTCTCGCGAACGGTTGAGGCGATGCGCGCCTGGCCGGGACCGTTCCTCCTGGGTTTCGCCGCGATTGTCGTGGCGCTGCTCGATCGCGAGATGCGCGCCCGATTCAAGCGGCGTCTAGATCTCCTCGCGGTCGCGGTCGGCATCGTGGTCTTCGTGCTGTTGCACGAGTCGAGCGCTCACTTCTTCGCCGAGGAGTATCTCTCGCCTTTGATCGCGCCTCTGGTCGTCGGATCCTGCGTGATCCTCGTGTGGGTCGCGACGCGCTCGAAACGACGGGGAGTCTCCATCGCGGCCCGAGGTGTGCTCGTCGCGGGCATCGCCGTGACGGCGTTCACCGGTGGGCACAGTTACTACCTGGGTGCCCCTGGGTGGCGGGGTGATCCGGCGGCGCTCAGCCAGGTGACGAAATGCGTGCAGCGGTATTCGGCACCAGGTGACAAGGTCTTCGCGTTCTCCGTCGAAGAGGTGGTCGTCGAGGCGAATCGCCGGCCGGTACCAGGAGTAACGCTCGGGATGTTCTCGTACGAAGACGTCTCGACGCACCGCGCCGGCGAGTTGAAGATCTTGAACAGCGCGACGATTGCATCCGCCTTCCGTCGGGCGAAGGTGGCCGTCCTCACGGTCGACGACGTCTACGAGACAAAGCGCGCCGGCTGGTTCTCGAAACGCAATGTCGAGAACTTCGATCTGTACCGTGCGTTTCAGACTTTCCGGACCGTGTGTCGCGTGACTTTGGAGCGCCCCGGGTTCATCAACCGGAACCACCCGGTGGACGTCATCGTGTACGCACGTCCATGAGCCGGGCCGGACGCGTCGGAGAATCTGCCGGCGTCAAGATCTGAACGGCTACGTTTCCTCGGAGTCGACCGGAGGTAGTTGCGTGTTCGTTGTTCGTCACCCTTTGCGCAAGCGCGCGTTCGTCGTGCTCGGGCTGGTATCGGTTCTGTCCCTCGCGGCATGCGGCGGTGGGGGCGGAGGCTCGAATGCTTCGAACACGACGACTCCCGGCGGCGCGGGCGGCACGACCGTTACCACGAGTGGCGGCTCGGGCAATGGCAAGTGCTTTACCACGCCGGGCACGCAACACGCGCGGGTGCGGTTCGTGAACCTGTTTACGAACGCCACCTATCCGAGCGGCTCCATCGACGTGCTGCAGGGCTTCAGCGCTACCGACCCGTGCGGCAAGAAGCTCGCGACCATTCCGTACGGCACGGCCAGCGACTACGTCGACGTGACCGCGGCCGACGTGTCGGGCAACTGGAACGCGACCGCGTACGTCGCAGGATCGTCCGACGAGGCTCACCAGATCATCTCCCAGAGCGAGACCTGGAAGGGTGGCGAGCAGATCACGATCGCCTTCATGGGCAGCGAGTCGCAGTCGGGCAACTCCGCGAGCGCGGGCTCCGACCAGACCTTCTTCGAGAACACGGGCACGGGCGAGTCCGAGAACTTCCCGTCGGTTCCGGGCAAGGCGGTGCTCGGCATCGGCGCGTCAGCGGTGCAGTACGTCGCGAAAGGCAGCTCGTGGCGCGCGGGCATCGCCGGTCAGGCGGGCTGCCTGAGGGCCAAGGACGACACCGACACGACGACGACCAACATCGGCGGAACGTCGTTGGTGCAATACCCGGTCACTCCGGGCTCGATCAAGCTCGCGCTGTACCCGTCGATTCCCGGCACGTGCGCGGGAACGTCGGAGATCGGACCGGTGACGATCGACGCCGCCGCCGGGTCCCGCACGTTCGTCTTGGTCTACGGGCCGGACGCGAAGAGCCTGAAGCTGCTGACGCTGTCGGTCGCGAGCTAGTCGGCTCAGCGGCTGAATGCGGAGAACTGCACGAGGAGACTGACGAGCGCGGCCGCCGCCACGAGCGCGACGAACGCGCATGTGACGCCGAGCAACGCGACGAGCTGTAGCCCGCCCCACAATCGGCGCGGTGACTCGGTCGGCCGCATCGACTCCATGGGTTCGCGGCCGGCCAGGAAGCTGGTCATCGGCGCGGCTCCGCAGCCTCTTCACCGGCGGCGGCCAGTTCGCGATCCTGACGATCGAGATCGTTCTCGATCGCGTCTGTCGCAGTGAACAGTCCGAACGCGACCAGGCCGAGCCCGCCCGCGAGAAGGAGTGCGTACGCTCCGGATTCGGCGAGGGATGTAATCGTCAACACGAAGTGCCTCTTTCATGACTCCGCCACACGTGTAGGCCTTTATCTCCTGGTCGAGTGCGCTCGAAACCCGCGTTGATTCGGGCCCGGCTGTCCGATTCGCGGGAACTATCCGGTCAATCGAACGCCGCCTCGTGTCGACAATCACCGGCGTGGGGGGACACCACCGGAAGTCGAATCTCGATCTGGCGCGGCGGTGCATCCCTGGAATCGCGCTCGCGCTCGTTGTCGCGAGTGCGGCGCCCGCCGCAGCTACGCCGCAATCGTCGACAACCACCACAGTGGCAACACCGAGCCTCGCCGGCGCGACTGCGCAGGCGGAACAGCTGCAGCTGAAGATCGCGGCCAATGCCAAGCGCGCCGACATCCTCGACGAGCGCTACCTGCAGGCGCGTAGCGCGGTTCGCGCCGCGGCCGCGAAGATCGCAGCGACACAGGCTCAGATCGTCGCTACTCAGGCGTCGGTCGACCACCTGCGCGGCCAACTCGGCGGTCGCGCCGCCCGCCTCTACATGGGTGCCGGGAGTCAGGACCCGATCGGCATGGACGTGTCGAGCGTCCAGGAGCTCGGTTCGCGGTCCAAGTACGGCGAGGCGGCCGCGGCCGAAGACCTCCGCGTCCTGCATCTGCTCGCGCTCACGCAGGCGAAGCTCGACACGCAGCATCACGATCTCGACGGCCAGCTCGCCGCCGCGCAAGATCGTCAACAGGCGGTGCAGGACTCGCAACGCGAAGTCCAGCGCGCCAACGACTCCCTGAAGCAACTGCTCGACTCGACCAAGAACGAGATCAAGCTGTTGGCCGCCAAGCTGGAAGCCGACAGCCAGGCCGCCGCGGCCGTGGCCGAGAAGGCGTGGCTCCAGCGCCAGGCCGCGCGGGAAGCGGCGCGCCGCCGCGCCGCGGCGAAGCCCGGAAGTGTGACCGCACCGGATCCGGGATCGGGCGATCCGGGTTCGTCGGATCCGGGGCTCGGCAATCTTCCGGCGCCGAGTGCCGGCGCATGGAAGGCGGTCCAGTACGTGCGCGCGCAGCTCGGCAAGCCGTACGTCTACGCGGGCGCCGGACCGGATGTCTTCGACTGCTCGGGATTGACGATGATGGCGTGGCGACAATCCGGAGTATCGATGGAGCACGGCTCGCGATCGCAGTACATGTCGTTCCCGCACGTGCCGATCGACCAACTGCAGCCGGGTGATCTCGTCTTCTTCGGCGACTCGGGACCGATGAATCACCACGTCGGGATGGTGGTCGGACCGGGGCTCATGATCGATGCTCCGCATACGGGAGCGTTCGTCGAGCTCGTCAGCTACTTCCGAGACGATCTGGTGCCGATGGGCGCGCGCCCGTAGCGACTTCGTCGCGACCGAACACCTGTTGCGCGCCGAGAACCGTCGCGCACACGACGAGCGGTCCGAGTAAGAACCCGGCGACGACGTCGGCGGGGTAGTGGTGGCGCAGCGAAACCATTGCCCATCCGACGATGATCGGAAGCGCGAACGCGAGCGCGGCAAGCCGCGTGCGCCGGCTGAGCACGAACCACGCGAACGTCGCGCAGGCCGCGGCGCCGGCGACGTGGCCCGACGGGAACGTGATGAATCCGAGGTGTTGGTCGGGGAACCACGGCGACCAGTGGTACGGCTGGCGGCGTTCGATAAGCGGCTTGAAGAGATTCTCCGCCGCGACCACTGCCGCGCCGCAACCCACCGCGCCGGAGAACGCGAGCTTCGGGCGTCGTTCCACGAGCGCGACACCGGCGATCGCGATCGCGATGAGCGCGAACGGCGCAGGCTCGAACATGCGTTGCCAGGTGCTCGCCGCGGGCGGTGGATTGCGGCGCGTCCACGCCATGATCCGCCATTCCCATGAGAGCGGGCCGGTCTTGTGCCAGACCATCGCGCACAGCACTCCGTACGCGACGAGCGCGAGCGCGGCGGCGGTCCACTTGATCGCGACCGCGCTCGGCCGGGGATTCAGTTGGGTGTTCGCGCTGTCGTCCCTGAGCTCTGTCGCGCTACGGATGCGGCAATGGTACGAGTCGCGATCTCGTTCCGTCCCGTCGCAGTCCGGTGTTCGCGCTCAGCCGGAGGTCAGATACTGCGACTCGTAGGCGTCGGCAAGGTCGTAGAGCGCTTTGCCACAGTCGCCGTTGTACGACGAGCCGTGCATAAGCGCCAGAGTGGTGGGTTGCAGGTCGCCGAGGCGGCGCATGACCGTAGCGGTGTCGGGTGCGAGGCACGTCGCCCGGAAGATCGCCTCACCCTCCATCGCGGGCCCGACGATGTCGTCCGACGTGAGCGCGGGGCCGTTGCCGAGGTGCGTGAAGAGGTCGCCGCACAACAGAGTTCCGGTGGTCTCTTCGTAGAGCACGCGCGCTTCCCAACCGTGCGGAACGTGCGGGGTATCGAGGTGACGCACGCGCTTGCCACCGAGGTCGATTACCTCGCCGTCGGCCAACGGTCGGGGCGGTCGATCGGCGAGATCGTTGAGCGAGACCATGCAGCCCAACATGCCGTGCGCGACCTCCGCGCGCGGCGCCGCGGCAAGCCACTGGTTCATCGATCCGTATTCGTCGGCCTCGACGTGCCCGAACGTGATCCAACGGACGCGCTCTACCGGCACGATGCTCGCGACCGCCTCGGACACGAGCGGGAACATCGCGCGCGGCCCCGTGTGGAACAGCAACGGTTCCTCCGCGTCGATCAGGAATTGGTTGAACGTGAAGCCGGCGGGCGGCGCGATGTCGGGTACCCAAGTCGAGAGTCGGTAGATGCCGGTGGCGATTTCGTCGACGGTCGTATTCATCAGAACGGGACCTCCTGGTCGAGTAGGCCGGAGCCGGTGGCGCGGCCGGAAAGAATGCGGCAGAACTGCACGGCGTCGAGTTGGAGCTGCTCGCCGTTACCTTCGCGGGCGAACGTTCCGCCCGCGGGTCCGTCGAGCGTCAACGTGAACGGTTGTGCGTGTGCCCGCGCCCATTCGGCCACGACGTCGGCGACGATGCGACCGTCGTGGTCGGGCGTGAGCACCAGCTCCTTGCCGGTCGCGCGCGCCAGGTCGACGCGATGCATCCAGTAGTCGCGGGCCATGATGATGTCGACGAGGTAGCCGAGCTTCCATTTGCCGTCGAACGGCGCCCCGGGAGAGAACGACAGCGCGCGCATGGCCGCCGGCATGCGGCTTCGTCCGCGCACCGCGTTCGGGGCGATCTCGCGGATGCGGCGGGCGATCTCATCGGGCGCGAGGCCGGAGTGGTCGCGCACCTGCGCGGCGGTCATCTCGTCGATCATCGGTCGTCCGCTCTGCTTGGCCGCTTTCGTGGCGCCGCGGAACTGACCGACGAATGCGCGCACGCGGGCGTTGGCCTCCATCGCTCCCAGCACGTGGGAGAGCAACGCCTTGACGTCCCAACCCTCACAATCGGTGGCGCGCGCCCAATCAGTGTCGTCGAGCTGATCGACGACGGCGAGGAGCCGGGCCGACTCCGCACCGGCGAGCGCCATCGCCTCTCGGTGGTCGATCGGTGCGATTGCATCCAAGGTCGTGACGGTCGGCATCACTTCTTCCTCCTTGTCGCACGCGCGGGCAGCGCGTGGTCGGCGAACATCTCGACCGCGTCGTCGACGAGTCGCAGCCAGCGGTCGCCGCCGGGGTCGTTGGCGATCTGTTGTGTACCGAGGCCGGAGACCAGCGCCGTCCACAGGTCGAAGAGGGCGGGATCGGTGATGCCCGCCGCCGCGAACCGGGCTTTGCCCTGGGCGACGACCTCGACCGCGAGTGCGTACGACTCGGCCGACGGCTCGAAGTCGGGGATCGTGCGTTGGAACATCAACTGCGAGCGGGCGGCATCTTCGGCGTTGAACTCGACGAACGTCCGGGCCACGGTGCGCAGGAGCGCTCGCGTCTCGTCGGGCCACTCGGTCGCCGCGAATCGAGCGAGGAGGGTGCGATTGCCGTCGGCGAACATCGCGTCGTAGATCGCGTGCTTCGAGTCGAAGTACCAGTACAGCGACGGCGGCCGCATCCCGATCTTGGTGGCGATATCGCGCAGCGACAGGCCGGCCAGACCTTCCACCCGGGCCAGCTCCCAGGCCGCGTCCAGGATCTCGGCGCGGGTCGCCTCGCGGCGCTCAGCCCGTCGATCCCGATTTGGTGTCCCGACCATGCTTAGAACTATCTAACATCGTTAGATGTTCTGTCAAGGCCTTCGGCTATTCGGCGGGCCGTTCCGGCGCGGTGGTGAACCACGCCCCGCCCAGCGCGAGCAGGGCGAGCACGAACATCGCGATTCCGTGCTTGTAGTGGTGCTTGGTCGAGTGCGCGGCGTGGCCCGGGAAGAAGGCCGGGAGATCCCCCGCCGTCTTCGTGAGATATACGACACCGGCGATGATCAGCACGACCGCGAGGATCGCGAGCGCGATCGTCAGGGGTCGGATGCGTATGTTCGACATGAGCGCCGACGGTAGTACGCGCCGGTTAAGGCGAGGTAAAGCCGATCAGCGCTCGGCAGGAGGCTCGAGTTGCTCCATGAACTCGAGCCGGATGCCACCGGGTGCGTCGACGAACGCGATGCGACGCTTTCCGAACGTCCCTTCGACGACCGCCGGACCCCAGACCACCGTGTGGCCGGCGAGCTCCGCGTCGAGGTCGTCGGTGAAGAGTGCGGGGTGGAGGAAGCCTTCGGCGGGAAGGTCGACTTCGTCCTCGTACAGCGCGCGGGTGAAGAGCGTGATCATCACCGGTCCGAGGAACACGTCGGCGCGCTCCCCGTTGTTCCAGTGCATCCGGTCGCGCACCTCGGCGCCCGAGGCCGCGTAGAACGCGCACGCGGCATCGAGATCGGCAACCTTCACCGCGAGATTCGCCATACCTGTGATCGCCACGCCGGGAAGGGTAGCGAGGGGATCATTGGGGGATCACTGGGGCATCACGGCGCGGCGGCGGCGACCGGCGCGATCACGAACTCGAACCCGGCCATCGACCGGAACGCGGCGTCGGGCAACGAGATCGTGCCGGAACGGAAGGAGACGCGTACCGGCTTGTCCGGCAGCTGGTGTACGTCTTCGATGCGGATCTCCGCGAGGCGCGCGGCCTCGGTAGCGGCCACGACAACGGTGTCGGCACTCGTCAGCTCGATCGCGTCGGTTCCCGGAGCGCCCGTACCGAACGGCGCCGGGAGATCCGCGCAGTACGAGTACGCGTGCACCAGGTCGAGAACATGCACGAACGCGGGCTCCTTGGCGTTCCCGGGATTCCGGTAGAGCGTCGCGAGCAGTGTGCGATCCGCGCCCATCACCCCGTGCACCGGTTGCCCGTGCATGTCCTCGGGCGGCAATCGCTTGTCGCGGTCGCTCGTGTCGTACCGCTGCTGCGTGTCCAACGCGATCGTTTGCACCCGGTAGTGGTCGCCGCGGTAGTCGAGCGCGAACACTTGCGCGCCATCCGTCGAGAACGCTTCCGGTTGCACATCGCCCTTGAGCTCGAGGCGCCGGGTGTCCTTGCCGAGCTGTGTGTCGAAGACCACCAGCGTCGTCGTCGAACGGTGTTGGTCGCCGTAGCCCGTCCGGCGGTTGGTCATTGCGATCCACTGGCCGTTCGGCGCGACGGCCGAGACCGAGAGCCCGCGGTCGGCCAGGGGCCACGACGACCGGACGGCGCCGGTCGCGGGATCGAGGCGCACCAACGAGTCGTTACCGCCGGCGCCGTCGAGGTGGATCGAGAAGACCGAGCTGCCGTCGGCGGCCGCGACGGCGTTCGCGTCGAGCCACACGGGGGTGGGCGTACCGGCCGAGACCGCCCCGATGCCGTGAGTGAATTCCGCGAGCAGGAGCCGACCGGTCGGCGGCGCCGCGTCTGCGACCTTCACGGTGTGGGCGGTCGCGTTCCGGTTCGCTCCGCACGCACCCCCGAGTGTGAGCGCGAGGACGACCGAACCCAGCGTGATCGAGTGACGTGTCATGTCTCGGGTACACCGGCGGGGAGCCCTTGGTTCCCGATGGTGGCGGAGGGCGGGGTTCAGCGAACCGAATCCGCGATCCGCTGCGCGTCGGCGCGGCGACGGAATCCCTCGACGCGGTAGGTCACGGCGCCCTTGGCCCAGACGAGGACGGGCCCGGAGCGCCGGACCGTCTCGATTCGGGTCGTGCCGTGGCGGTCGATGTACAAGAGGTCGTGCGCGCCGGTGACCCAGAAGCCCGGCGCGCCGCCGACGACGGCGGGCTCGACGACGACGCCCGGATCGATGAACTTGGCGATCGTCGGCCCCGCGGGATCGATCGCGATCTCGACCAGTGTGAATCGCGTGTAGCGGAGCGCCACCAGACCGCCGGGCACGCGTTGGTCGACTTCGACACCAGAGAGCGTCCCCGCCAGCCGGGCGGTCGGCATAGCGATCGTGAACTTCACCGCCCGGCGCGCCGCCGCGAGCTTCCGGAGCGCGGCACGATCACGTGCGGTGCCGGGCGCGCCCGGGACCGTCAGAGAGCTCGGGCCCGGGGGCAACGGGTGTTCCGAGCGACGGATGTCGACGGCGCCGATGCCGAGCCAGTCGGCAACCGCGTTGCGCGCCGGTGCGATCGCGAGCACCGCGCCGACGATCACGAGGACGACTGCGGCGATCGCGAGGAGCATGCGGGTACGCGCGGAACTCCCCGCGGCAGGAGCAGGCGTCGAGATCCGGCTGACGACGGCGCCGGTCAATCCTTCGCCCGTCGGGCGATCGAGGTGCTCGGCCAGATCGAGCAGTGCGCTTTCGAGATCGATCACAGCGCCCCCTCCTCACCCAGCGCGCCGCGCAGGAGCCCGAGCGCCCGCGAGAGTCGCGACTTCGCAGTACCGACCGGGCACGACAGGACCTCCGCGGTCTCGTTCTCGCTCAGCCCGCCGAAGTAGCGGAGCGCGACGACCTCGCGGTAGCGCTCGGGTAGCTCGGCGACCGCGTCGAGCAGGCGTTGCCGTTGCTCGTGCTGCGCGGCGACGTCGTCGGGGGTCGCGGCGACGGGCTGCGGTTCGTCGCTCACCTGCAACGCGAGCTTGTTGCGGCGCGCCCACGAGCGGCGGCGGTTCCGGGCCTCGTTCGCGACGATCGTGAAGAGCCACGGCCGGAACGCGGCGTCGGTCCGGAAACCGCCCAGGCTGCGATAGGCCTTCACGAACCCGTCCTGCACTGCGTCCTCTGCTTCGTTGCCCGCGATTCCGTACGCGAAGCGCAGCACCGGTTCCCGATGCCGCTCGACCAGTGCTGCGAACGCGTCGACATCGCCCTCTCGGGCGGCATTTACCAGCTCCGCGTCGCGGCGTCCGTCCATCGTTGTGACCCTGCATACACCGGCCGGCCCGACGAGGTTCCGTTTTGGAACATCGTGCCCGGAGGGGCTCGTTATTCTCCGGAGCGATGCCGGGCCGGACGCTGCGGATCGTGAACCAGTCGAAGCATCTGACGCCCCGCGCCGATGCCGCGATCGATGCCATCCGCAAAGCGGTCAACATCCAGCTCCGCGACGTCGCCCGGGTCTGGGGCGAGTACGTGTACACGGTGGTCGACGATGCGCGGAGCCAGGGCTTCGAGATCGTCTTGTTCGAAGACGCCGACGCGGCCGACGCGCTCGGATACCACGATCTCAATGCGCAGGGCCTGCCGTACGCACGGGTCTTCGTCAACCCGATCCTCGACAACGGTGGCTCGTGGCTGCGCGGCGCGAATTCCGTGTCGGCGACGGTTTCCCACGAGGTGTGTGAGCTCGTCGGCGATCCCACGGCCAATCACTGGGTCGAGAACGCGCGCGGCGCGCTCGTTGCGGTCGAGCTCTGCGATCCGGTCGAGAGCTGTGCGTATTCGATCAAGCTGCGCGACGGCCGGCGGGTGAGCGTCTCCGACTTCGTATATCCCGACTGGTTCAATCCGTACGTCGCCGCCGGCACGCAGGTCGACCACATCGGTGTGCTGCGCAAACCGTTCGAGATCGCCCCGGACGGCTACGTGATCCACCACACGGATGCCGGCGTTCGCAACATCTGGGGCCGCTCCTACCCGCGCTGGCGCAAGGCGTCGAAGCGGAAGCCCGCGTCGCGCACGTACATTCGCCACCGCCTGGGCTGAAGGAGGGCCTGGCGCGCGGCTACTCGACGAGCTGCGCGATGTTGCCGAGCGTCTTCTCCATCGCGCCGCGCGTGTGGTCCTTGGAACGCCCGGTACGGAGCACGCCCTTGATCGGGCCCTTCTCCCGGGAGATGTCCCAGCTCTCGCGCA